>VGIR01000080.1 GCA_016867815.1 candidate division WOR-3 bacterium
CACATGGTCGGCGACTCCAACCCGGCCAACAACCTCGTCACCAGGACCGTCTACACCACCGCCTGGGTGCGCAGGGCTGATATCCCACCGCAGTGGAAGAAGCGCAAGGTCAAGAGTGCTGCCCTGGCATACGCCACAACCACAGACAAGGTCTATGCCATGAAGGGGAGCGGCTCGACCGATTTCTGGGTCTACGACCGTGGCACTGACGTTTGGGACACGCTCGCGCCCATGCCCACCACCCCGTCCGGCAAGAAACCGCGCGATGGCGTCAGCTTCGCCTTCGATCCGGATCACGGGACACAGGGCCGCATCTGGGCGATCAAGGCCAGCGGCACGCCCGACTTCTACTACTACGACATCGCCAACGATTCCTGGGTGAGCAAACGGAGCATGGTCGTGACCTACCGCGACCTGCCCTACAGCAACCGGACATACCGGGCGCCGCGCCGCGGCTCGGCGATCGCGTACGCCGCCGAGGCCGGCACACAGGGCTCGGTCTACGGTATGCCGGGCAACGCCACGAACTACTTCTGGCGGTACGACATCGCCAAGGACTCCTGGTTCTACCCGCACGACTCGGTATACGCCGAGCGCAATGGCGTCCCGTACTACAAGTACATACCGCTCGACATCCCGGGCGGCCCGTTCGGTATTCGCTGCCGGTATGGCTCCGATATGGCCTACCTCAGCGCCTACAACCGGGTTTACGTGCTGAAGGGTTCGGGCACGGTCGAGGCCTACGGCTTCTCCCACCTCGCCAACGCGTGGAACGAGACCCTCGACATGAACACCCTCTATGGATACCGCAACCGTCGCGTCAAGATGGGCGGCGCGCTCGCCGGCCTCGGCGACCGGCTCTACGCGCTGAAGGGCGGCAACACCCAGCAGTTCTGGCACTACAACTTCGCGTCGGATTCCTGGAAACAGAACACGGACCTGCCGGTGGCCGCGAGCGGCCGCCGGGTCAAGGTCAAGAGAGGGGCGCGGCTGGCCGGCGCCGACTCGACCATCTTCTGCCTGAAAGGTTCGAGCACCTACGAGTTCTGGGAGTACGGCCCGGGTTCCGACACCGTACCGGTCCTCGCTGGGCCTCAGCCGAACCGCGAAGGCGTGATGGCCGAGGTCAGCGGTCTCGACCTGTCGAAGCCCTGGCTCACTGCCTACCCGAACCCTGCGCGCCTCGGCCTGAACATCAGTTACAACGTAACGAGTACCGCGCCCACTCGCCTGCGAGTCTACGACGCGGCAGGCAAGGTGGTTGCGCGTCTCTGGGATGCCACCCGTTCGCGCGGGCAGTATGTGACCCACTGGAGCGGACTGGCGGCTGACGGCAGACAGGTGCCGGCGGGGATCTACTTCGCCAAGCTTGAGAGTGGCGATACCCGCCTGACTCAGAAGCTCGTCATCCAGCGCTAGCCGCTGGCAACAACGAACCGGGGCGGGCAAGTGCCCGCCCCGGTTCGCTTCTACGGACTCCTAGATCTTGGCTGCCGGCCCCAACCCCTCGTCCCTCATCCCTGGCCTCTTCATCAGTACTTGTACCAAAGATAGACCGCCAGTACTACCAACAGCACGGCGACGGTCGTGACTGCGAACGACAGCCCGAAAGTCAGAGTTGCGAATCCAAGGTCTAGCGAAAAGGTGGGAATGCCGATGGCGAGCGACTTGAAGAAGAAGTCCCGCACCGGCCCGTGCGGGAAAACCCCGGCCATGAAGTACGACACGACGCTACCGACAATACCGGCCACAACGACCGCCAGCACCAGAAGCCCGATTGATCGTCCGCCAGCATGCAAAGGCCGGCTGTTCAGAGCCATGGTGCGTATGATAGCGACGACGCCATCTCAATCAAGAATGACGCGCCACAGGTGAAGGCCGCTGAGGCTGGGTACAGACTGCTACCAAGTTCGAACGAAGAAACCCGAATCAAGCCCGAATCGGCAATGACGAACTCGAATCTCGGCCTTCGCCGCCATTGACACCTCATCGGAAATGGGCTTCGGGTTTTGCCCGCATTCAATCGTCATGCGGGTTTCGGACTTCGAGCTTCCGAGTCGGCGAGAACGAAGTCCGCTCGTCGTCCGCAGTTGGCGCAATGCCCTTCCTTGATGCCGACGACGCGGCCGGCATACCCGCTCCGTTCCACCAGCCGGCTCCGGCATTTCGGGCAGAACGTGTCCCGGTCCTCGGCCTGGGTCGCCACGTTGCCGAGATAGACGTAGTCGAGCTTCGTGCGGGCGATTGCCGCCGCTTCCGCCAGCTTCCCTGTCGGCGTCGGCGGCTCGGTCTCCTCGTGCCGCGGGAAGTAGCGCGAGAAGTGAAGCACGGTTCCGCGCCCGAGGCCCGCCACAAAGTCAACAAGCTCGGCGATCTCCGCCGGCGAATCGTTCCGCCCCGGTATCAACAGGTTGGTCAGTTCGACATGGCATGCCCTGGCCGCGGTGCGGATGGTGTCTAGCACGGTATCAAGGTCGCCTCTGACATAGTCGCGATAGAACTCCGGCCGGATCGACTTCAGGTCGATGTTGATCGCCGATACAATCGGCAGCAGTTCGGCCAAAGGCTCAGGGTTGAGCATCCCATTGGTCACGAGCACGTTCCTGATTCCCGCCCCCTGCATCAACTTGCCCGCGTCTATCAGGTACTCAAACCAGATACAGGGCTCGTTGTAGGTATAGGCTACTGAAGGAGTACCGTGGCGCTTCGCCAATGCAAGCAGCTCATCCGGCTCGACGTGCCGCGACGGCGTCACCTGCTGCGATATCTCGGCATTCTGGCAGAACGGACAGCGAAGATTGCACCCGTAGGTTGCGACCGACAGGATTTCGCTTCCGGGCAGGAAATGGTAGAGCGGCTTCTTCTCAACCGGGTCAACGGCAATCGAGACTACCTCACCGTAGCTCGCGGCCACCAGCTCCCCTCCGATGTTCTTCCGCCCGAGACACCGCCCAGCCTTGCCCTCGGCAATTGCGCACTCATGCGGGCAGAGCACGCACACAACCCGCCCTGCTGCCTTCTCATCACGCCTCCAATGACTGGCGGTCTTCACGCCCAATCATAGGCCGACTCGATGCTTCGGTCAACACGTTGGCTCCCTCGACCATCAGCGCGTGATGTGCGGAGGCTTGCCCGCGGGCATCTGCTTCGTGCGTTCGACGTCCGGCAAGTGCGGGCGTCCAGCAGCACCAAGGCAGTCAGGACGAAGCCGGGGAGAAGTGCACAGGAAGGACATCGTGCTGACTTCGAGTCTCCGAGAACGACACTGTCGGAAAGGTAAGAGGCTCCGCGCCCGGCGACGCAGGCTGAGATCTTTGCCGCCAAGTTGATGGGGAGTCCAAGTGCTGGACTGTCCATGGGTTCCATGGCCATCCCTCTGTCTTGGCGTCTTTGTGGCCAGCTTCTGTCCCAGTCTCACTCCGGCGGGTCGGCTTGACTTTCGGCCCGGTCTGAATATCCTACTCTGTCTAATTCTATGCATAAAACCGCAGGTGGCATCCTGCTTGTCGCCGTTTTGGCCGCGAACGCCCTCGGCCAGCCGCCGGCCATACCGGCTGTTCCTGCCGCCGTCACTGCCGGCGCGCCTGAACGGACCGTCCTCATCTATCTTCCGCAGCAGCTTTTCAACGAACAGGAGTTTGAGCCGGCCCTGCGCCGCCTGTCCCTGGCCGGAATCGAGACCCGGCTGGCCGCGGCCGACAGCGGCGTCGCGGTCAGTATGAGCCAGTTGGTGGTAGGGCTCGACCTGGCATTGCGAGACGTCGGGGTTGCGGACTATGCCGGACTCGTCCTGATCGGCGGGTCAGGGGCCGCGGTCCACTGGGACGACTCACTCCTCCAGGCCACGTGCCGCGAGTTCACGAACAGCGGCAAGGTCGTTGCCGCCATCGGCATCGCGCCGGTAACGCTGGCCCGGGCCGGAGTGCTCAAAGGCAGGAGGGCGACCGCGTTCCGCGACCGCACAACCGTCGATTGGCTGAGGCAGGCCGGGGCGAAGTACAGCTTCAAAGGAGTGGTGGCCGACGGCAACTTCATCACCGCCGCCTCTTCCGGGCAGGCGCAGGCCTTCGGCCAGGCCGTGGCCGATGCGGTACAGAAGGCCCAGTGAGATGCGCGTTGCGGTGCAACGAGTGACGAGAGCCAAGGTCACTGTCGGCAGCGAGACGACCGGCGAAATCGGACCGGGGATGCTGCTGTTGGTCGGCGTGGGCAGGGAAGACAACGAAGAGACCTGCTGCCGGATGGCTGCCAAGGTTTCGCGGCTCCGCATATTCGATGATGACGCCGGCAGGATGAACCTCTCGCTCCTCGACACGCACGGGCAAGCGCTGGTGGTATCGCAGTTCACGCTCTACGCCGACACCAGCCGGGGTCTCCGGCCGTCGTTCACGAATGCGGGCGCACCGGAACGGGCCAAGGAACTGTACGAGCGGTTCGTGTCCGAGCTTGCCTACCTGGGAGTGCCGACCCGCACCGGCAGGTTCGGCGCCAAGATGGACGTGGAGTTGGTCAATGACGGGCCGGTAACGTTGATGCTGGAAGAACCGGAGAGGAGTACTGCCAGTGGTTAAGAGCATGACCGGCGTGGGCCGGGCCGAAGCTATTCTGCCGCCGTGGAACTCGAAGATCGTCGTAGACATCCGCGCGGTCAACCACAAATACCTGGAGCTGACTGTCAAACTGCCGTCCCAGATCGCCGGCTATGAAGGCGAGGTCCGCGATATGGTCCGCCGCCGCGTCCGCCGCGGCTACCTGCAGTTGCAGGCTTCGCTCGACGAGAGCGCGGAAGCCCCGACGCTTGCGCTCGACCACCGCATGGTGCGCGACTATCTCCGGCTATCCCGGGAACTGAAGGCGAAGTACCGGATTCCCGGCGAAGTCGACCTCGACACGGTACTCTCCTATCCCGGCATCATCGCACCGCAGCGGGCCGACGCTGACCAGGGCAGGCTATGGCGCCGCTGCCGGACGGTCATCGCTCTCGCCTTGAGCCGGTTGGTGAAGATGCAGCAGGCCGAGGGCGCGGCCCTCATCCGCGACCTGAGGAAACGCATCACCAAGATCCGCCATGCCGTCCAGGTTATCGAACAGCGGGTGCCGGAACGTCTGAAGGAACGCCGGGCAAACCTGCTCGCCCAACTCAAAGACCTCAATGTCGAGTCCGACTCCAAGCGCATCCTCGAAGAAGTCGCCTTCATCAGTGAGAAGGTGGATATCCACGAGGAGTGCGTGCGCCTGAAGAGCCATTGCTCGCTGTTCCGCGGCGCTCTCACCTCCTCGACCGCGTCGGGCAAGAAGCTCGACTTCATAGCCCAGGAGATGTTGCGCGAAACCGATACCCTGGCGGCCAAGGCCCGCGACATGATCATCTCGCGCCGCGCCATAGAGATCAAGGGCGAGATCGAGAAGCTGAAGGAACAGGTCAGGAATGTCGAGTAACGCTCTACGCCACACGCGTCACGCTCAACGCCGGGCAACCAGCCACGCGGCATCCGGCGTCTTGCGTCGCGCGTCGAGCGTCGGGCACTCGCCGTTTCTCGTGGTGCTGTCGGCGCCCTCCGGCGCGGGCAAGACATCGATCTGTCGCGAAGTGGAGCGTCGCGGCCGGGATATCGCCTACTCGGTCTCCGCTACTACCAGGCCGAGACGCCAAGGCGAGATCCATGGCCGAAGCTACCTCTTCTGCTCGGAGAAGCAGTTCAATCAGATGAGCGCTCGGAACGGCCTGCTGGAGAGTGCCGGCGTCTACGGCCACCGGTACGGCACTCCGAAAGCGCCGGTATTGCGCCATTTCCGCGCGGGCCGCGACGTGATCGCCGACCTCGACGTACAGGGAATGCGCTCATGCCGCAAGGCGCTTCCCGGCACGGTCAGCATCTTCGTTACCGCGCCCGACTTCACCGAGCTCGACCGCAGGCTCCATGGCCGCGGCACCGAATCGGCCGATTCCGTCAAGCGACGCGAGGCGGACCGGGAGGAAGAGCTGGCAGCTGTCCCCGAGTTCGATTACCTGGTGGTCAACGACCGACTGGAGCAGGCGGTCGACGATGTGATGGCGATCGTCCGGTCCGAAAGACTCCGGACGTCGCGAATGAGTCCGACCGCCCGAAACCCCAAGACCAAGACCGAAGGCAGGAGGCCACAGAAGTGAAAATAGTATCACCCGAGGCGTTGAAGAAGGTCTACCCGAACAAGTACCTGGCAGTCAACATCGCCGCGCTTGAGGCGCGGCGGGTTATCGAAGGAATGCACAAGGACGAAATCCAGCTGCCGGTCAGCCCGTACGAGTACGCGCTCGACCTGACGCTGCGAGGCCAGGTCAAGTGGGCCAAGATGACCGACGCGGACATCGAAGCGCTGGCCCGCGAAGGCTTCGAGGAGCCGCCGATCAGCCGGATGCCGTTCACTCCGCAGCCGATGATCTAGTCCCCGGCCGCTCTCCCACAATGGCCCAGCGCGCCGGCCTCGCCGTACGTTCGCGCGGCAGTCTCCCAGCCGGTACTGCCGGAACCAAGACCAGGCGGGTCCTGCTCGGCGTCACCGGCGGCATCGCCGCCTACAAGGCGCTGGAGCTAGTCCGCCACTTCCGCAAAGCCGGTTGGGACGTGCAGACGGTGATGACCGAATCGGCCCGCAAGTTCGTCGGCCCTGAGTCTTTCCGCGCCCTCACCGGCCACCCGGTCGCGATCGAGCTCTTCCCGAGGGAACGCGCTACGCTTCACGCCTCACGCTCAACGCCGGGCAGTCGGGCGTCCCGCGTCAGGCGTCCCGCGTCAGGCGCCTGGCATAGTGCGTCAAGTGTCGAGCACGTCGACCTCGCCACGTCCGCCGATCTCGTGGTCGTCGCCCCGGCGACTGCCAACATCATCGGCAAGCTCGCCTCCGGGATCGCCGATGACCTGCTTTCGACCCTGCTGCTTGCGGTGCCAAGTGAAACGGTACGTAACGGAAGGGTGCTGTTCGCTCCGGCGATGAACACCAACATGTGGCAGAACCCGGCAGTCACGACTAATGTCCGGCAACTGGCTGCGGCCGGGTACCGGTTCATCTCGCCGGGCGAAGGAGAACTTGCCTGCGGCACGTCGGGACCGGGTCGGATGGCCGAACCCCCGGCCATCTTTGAGAAGTGCCGGGCCGCGCTCGCCGACAGCCCCTCCCCCATCGGCAACGCCCCGCTATTCGCCGGCACCCGTGTCGTCGTCACTGCCGGGCGCACCGAAGAACCGCTCGACCCGGTAAGGGTGATTACCAATCGCTCGTCCGGACGGATGGGCATCGAGATAGCCCGTGCCTTCGTCGCCGCCGGCGCCCAGGTGTCCCTGGTGGCCGGGGAGCTTTCCGTGCCCCTGCCGTCGGGCGTGACGGTAACGCAGGCGCCGACTACGTACAAGATGCTCCGCGCCGTGCTCGCCGCTCTACCCCGGACCGACGTTCTGGTGATGTGCGCCGCGGTCGCCGACTACAGACCGGCGCGGGCCGCAACGACCAAGCACCACGATTCGACGATTGCGCTTCGGTTGGAGCGCACACCGGATATCCTGAAAGCGGTCAGCCGGCACCGCCATCACGCAGTCGTCGTCGGCTTCTCGCTCGACGACTCCGCTGCCCGGGCCCGCACCAAGCTTGACTCGAAGCACCTCGACCTCGTTGTCGCCAACCCCTTCGTGACCGCCGGCTCCGGCACCATCAAGGCCCGACTGCTGCCCCGCGCCGGAAAGCCACGCAGCCTGAAACCGATGTCCAAGCCCGATTTCGCCCGCGTGCTTGTGACCGAGGTCGCGCGACTGCTCCAGGGAAGGACAAGGAAATGAACCCCGATACTGCCGCGGAATCCACGCTCCGCAAGCCGCCGCAGGCACTCGAGGCCGAGGCAGCGGTCCTGGGCGCGATGCTGCTCGAACCGGAAACCGTGCCCACCGTGCTGCAGCATCTCAAACCCCACGACTTCTATCTCCAGACCCACCGCCGTGTCTACGAGGCGATCATCACCCTGTTCGAACAGAACTCGCCTACCGACATCATCACCGTCACCACCGAGCTCAAACGAATGAAGGAGTTGGAGGCGGTGGGCGGCCAGTCGTTCCTGTCGGGTCTGCTCGACGGCGTACTCACTACCGCCAATTGCGAGGACCACGCCCAGCTGGTGCTCGAGAAGTCGGTACAGCGCCAGCTCATCACCACTGCGACCGAAATCGTCCAGGCCAGCTACGACGAGGCGCGCCACGCTCAGGAACTGGTGGAAGAGGCCGAACAGAAGATCTTCAACATCCGCGAAGCCGGCTCGCGCAAGGGCTTCTCCCCGATCAAGGAACTGCTCAAGACCGAGATGGAGCGGGTCGAGAAGGCTATGTCCGAGAAGAAGATGATCACCGGGGTCGAAACCGGATTCCAGGACCTGGACGAAAAGACCAGTGGTTTCCAGCCCGGGGACCTGATTATCGTCGCCGGCCGTCCCGGCATGGGCAAGACCGCATTCGCCTTGACGGTCGCCGCCAAGGCCAACGCCCGGCGCCCGGTGCCGACGGCGATCTTCAGCCTGGAAATGTCGGCGGAGGCGCTTACGCAGCGCATGATGTGCTCGGAAGCCGGCCTCAGCATGCACAACCTGCGCCGCGGAGTCATCAGCAACCGCCAGCGCGCGCACCTTGCGGCCGCTCTCGGCAACCTGTACGAAGCCCCGCTCTACATCGACGACACGCCCGGTCTGACCGCACTGGACATGCGGGCCCGGGCCCGGCGCCTGAAGTCGCAGGGCCCGCTGGCCATGGTCATCATCGACTACTTGCAGTTGATGGAAGCCACTTCCCGCCGACGCGAGGCCAACCGCCAGCAAGAGATCACGGAGATAACGCGGGCGCTCAAGGCCATGGCCAAGGAACTGAATGTACCCGTGGTCGTGCTTTCCCAGCTCTCTCGCGCCACCGAGAAGCGTGATGACCGCCGGCCCCAACTCGCTGACCTGCGCGAATCAGGCTCCATCGAGCAGGACGCTGATGTCGTGCTTTTCCTCTTCCGCCCGATAATGTACAAGAAGGGCGAGATAGTCGACCCCAACCTCGAGCGGGAGGCCTATCTCGATGTGGCCAAGCAGCGCAACGGCCCGACCGGCGACATCCCGCTCACCTATCTCCCGGAGTGCATGCGCTTCGAGAACCGCGAGGGGCGCGCACTGCCCGAACCCATGCGCCCGCTTGAGGAAGAAGACGCCGAGGACGCCCTGCCGGAATGAGAACCGCTGGCGGCTCTCGGCTTTCGGGTTCAGGCAATCCGCCTTCTGATTTCTTCCTTCTGACGTCTGCCTTCGGTCGATGAAAACAACCGCTTTCGTCTGCCAGAACTGCGGCTCCGAGACGCCGCGCTGGCTCGGCAAATGTCCGTCCTGCAACCAGTGGAACACGCTGGTCGAGGAACAGCGGGTCACGAAGCGGGGCAAGGTCAACGAGCGGGTCCGGGTCGGGGCGACCGGCGCCCGCCCGGTCAAGCTCAGCCAGGTCGAGTCCAAGTCAGCCAGGCGCAGCTCGACCGGCATCGGCGAGCTCGACCGCGTACTCGGCGGCGGACTCGTTCCCGGATCGCTCCTGCTCATCGGCGGCGAGCCCGGCATCGGCAAGTCCACGCTCACCCTGCAGGTCTGCAACGAACTCGCCAGGGCCGGCACCAAGGTGCTCTACGTCACCGGCGAGGAATCGGCCGAGCAGGTGCGCCTGCGTGCCGAGCGGCTCTCTGCCGGCGCCGACAGCATCTACATTCTCTGCGCCATTGACCTCGATGAGATACTGAGCGCGGCCGAGGAAATCTCTCCCGGCCTGCTCGTTGTCGACTCGATCCAGACGATGTTCCGGTCCAGCCTCACGAGCGCCCCGGGCTCTGTCGGCCAGGTGCGCGAGTGCACGGCCGAGTTGCTGCGGCTCGCCAAGTCGCGCGCCGTAACCACGTTCATCGTCGGTCACGTCACCAAGTCCGGTGCCGTCGCCGGCCCCAGGACCCTCGAACACATGGTCGACACGGTCCTCTACTTCGAGGGCGAAGGGTTCCAGCAGTACCGCATCGTCCGTGCCGCCAAGAACCGGTACGGCTCGACCAACGAGATCGGCGTCTTCGAAATGACCGAATCCGGCCTGGCCGAAGTCGCCAATCCCTCCGAGTTCTTTCTCTCCGGCCGCCGTCCGGACGTTTCCGGGTCAGCGGTCGTGGCAACCATCGAAGGCACCCGGCCCCTGCTCGTCGAAATCCAGGCGCTCGCCGCGGCCACTCCCTATGCCCTGCCGCAGCGAGTCGCGACCGGTTTCGACGCGCGACGCCTGAGCATGCTTCTCTGCGTGCTCGAGCGCCGGGCCGGTATCAGCGCTGCCGGGCAGGACATCTTCGTCAACATAGCCGGCGGCCTGAAGATCCAGGAGCCTGCGGCCGATCTCGCGGTCGTCGCGGCCCTGGCGTCTTCGATCCGCAATCAGCCTTTGCCCACCGACGCGGTGTTCATCGGTGAGGTCGGACTGGGCGGAGAAGTCCGCTCGGTCGCCCGCACCGAATCGCGCATCGCGGAGGCGGCACGGCTCGGATTCACCAATGTAGTAGTGCCCCGGCGCGGCGTCACCAGGAAAACGCGAACCGCCGGGGCAGAACTCAAGCCCGTTGATACGGTCCACGAGGCGCTGGATGCAATCCTGGCATCCTGAGGCGCCTGCGCCGGACCTCCGGCACATGACAAACGCCGAACGCCAAACGCCGAAGTCCGAACCACGGAAGTCGGGACCAGGCACTCGCGTTTCGTCGCTCGGCGTTCGAACTTACCCCAAGTGCGCCGGAACAACCAGTAGTTGCCTGAGAACCAAACGGACAATCCGGAGTTCGGAAACCAGAAACCAGAATGCAGGATTCCCGAGTACTCTACCTTCTGCAATCTGCCTACTGCCTTCTGACCTCGGTCGTAAGTCCTCGGGCCAAACGCCCCCGGGTCCCTGCCCGGGGCGGAGGAGTAATGTTATTCGGAAGCAAGAAAACGTACGTCATCGACTATGAAACCCTGACTGACCCCCGTATCGCGGAATTCGTCTCCTTCGGTCTGATGCAGGGCAAGCTGATCATACCTGAGCCCGAGCATCCCTCGGACAAAGGCGGAAACGACCACGCCAAGCGTCGTGCCTGGGAGACGATCGAACGCCTGAAGTCCGTGCCGGGCGTGACGCTGAAGCTCGACAAAACCCTGCTCAAGCGGGACGCCCTGCTCGCCGCGGTGAAGAAGAACAAGGCCACGCTCGTTACCGGCGACCCGGAACTCAAGGCGGCCGCCGGGGCCGGGAATGCGGTCACCACGACCGAGATCTACAACCTGTTCCGTCCCACCTACCTGCCCGGCACCGAGATGAAGGTGCGGATTGCCAAGAAAGGCAAAGAGGCCGACGAGGGAATCGGCTACCTCGAAGGCGGCATCAAAGTCGTGGTCACCGGTGCATCCAACGCGGTCGGCCAGGAATTGGAAGTCGTCATCCAGGGCGGGCTCGACACCGACGTCGGCCGGGTCGTGTTTGCGAAACCCCGCTTCGCCGAAGTCAAGTAGACGGACTGGTTCGAGGCCGGACGCCCGCGAGCGCGTCCGGCCTCTGGTTTTGAACTCGTTGACGGGACTCCGGCGCCGAACTACAATGGAGGTGATGCGGCCGACGCTCACTACCTGCCTCATACTGCTGGCGCTGGCCTGCACCAACCCGTACGACTTCGAGCCCGGCGACCCGACCAAAGCTGACCCGCCGCCGCCACCGGAGTTGCTCCAACCTCAGAACGGATGGCAGAGCGACCTGTACCTATACCCCCAGCAGGTGAACCTCGGGTGGCAGGCTTTGCCCGGTGCGCTCTTCTACCAGATAGAGGTCTACCGGGATTCGCTGCTGCGCACCCAGTACCTCGTCTACGCGAACCAACGCGCTACCCAGCCGTCAGGCAGCGCCGCGTTCTCGACCCATGGATGGTATTTCTGGCGCGTGCGCGCGGCCAGCCGGAACTGGAACGACTACACCGACTGGTCTCAGCCCTTCCGCTTCGGGTTGCCGAATCCAGCGAGGTAGCGCAGCCAGAGCCCGGACAATCGAGAAATCAGAACCCAGAGTCCGGAATCCGGAGTTAGAGACAGGCAAACCGGACGCAGGCTACGCAGCGTACGCCTCAGAACAGAACTCGGGTTTCATTCGACATTCGGACTTCGGCCTTCGGACTTTCCCCTAGATCGGGTACCCATACACCGGTACCGCACCGATACGCGGGTGGGCCTGCATTCCCAGCGACCTGAGCGCCTGCGCCATCTCGTCGCTCGCCGCCATCGAACTGATGCTCTTCGTGCCGCAATCGCGCGCCACGCGGGATAGAAAGGAACGGAAGGCCGCCAGCGCCTGTCTGTCGCCGGCGACGAATGAGATGTCCAGGTCGTTGCCGTGGTACCGATGCGGCCTCAGGACCAGTAGACCTGTGAGCTTGCTCGTACAGCCGTACCCGAAGACGTAGCCACAGCGCAGCAACTCGGTCACGTAGCGGCGGTCGAGGCTCCGGAACAGCCAGGTGTACGCGAGCAGGCCGCGACTCGCCGCCAGCTCCGCGCTCTGCCCGATGAACTCGAGCGCCTGAGCAACCGTCGGCGTGGAGAGCGGCGGTCCGAGCCGCGGCTTGCCGGGCTTGCCGACAAAGTACCGGTACTGCGCGTACGGTCTGAAGCCCATCACCGTCTCTATGATGTGGATAGACTCGCGGTTCACGTCCGCGGTGGCGAGTCGCAGCGAAACCGGACGGCGCTCCAGCGTCCTGAGAACCACCTGGCGCGACAGCTCACTGCCAACCCCCCGATTCCGGCAACCCGGGTCGACCCGCAGCCCCTCCAGCCACAACTCGCCGGGCGCCAGCTCGGTCGCCTTGCCGTAGCCGACGAGTCTGCCCCGTAACTCAGCGGCCCAGAACCCGCCTTCCTTCGCCCAGCGGTCGAAGAACTGCGGAATATAGTCGTTCCCTTCCCAGATGCGGGACGAGATCTTCATCACCGCTGGCTTGTCCGCCATCGTCATAGGACGCACGCGGAGCGCCCCGGGCGCCCCTCGCCTATCGCCACTCGCCTTCGGCCGCCGGCCGTTTTGCCTTTTGCCTTTTGCCTTCTGCCCTTTGACTTGCATCTCCTCCTCAGTCCTCATTCTACTTCAGACGCCGGCCGTTTTGGCTTTTGGCTTTTGCCTTTTGCCCTTTGACCTGCATCTCTCCGTCAGTCCTCATCCTGCTTCGGACGCCGGCCGTTTTGCCTTTTGCCTTTTGCCTTTTGCCCTTTGACTTGCATCTCTTCCTAAGTCCTCATTCTGACTTCTGCATTCTGCCTTCTGCCTTCTGACTTCGGTTGAGTCCGCTCACGCTGCTTCCCACCTGACTTCCTTGCGCAGCCAGCCGCGCCGGAAGTAGGAGCCCCCGAGTAAGGCGGTCTCGACCACGAGCGAGAGGCCGATCCCCAGCCACACGCCGTTCAGCCCCAGCCAGCGGGCGAGTAGCAGTGCTGCCGGTATCTTGACGGCCCAGTTGGCCACCAGTGCCGCGACCATCACCGGGGTGGTGTCACCGGCGCCGCGCATGGCGCTATCCCAGCCGGTCGACAGCCCGACCATCACCAGCAGCGGCGCGAGCACGCGCAGGTAGTCGACGCCGTAGTGCACGACCGCGGGGTCGGAGTTGAACGCGCGCACCAGTTGCGGCGCCAGAAAGAAGAGGAACGGCAGCGCCGCTCCCTGAATGCCGAATGCCAGCCAGCTCACCCTTTGCCCGACTCGCCACGCCAGCTCGGGCCGGCCCTGGCCCAGGCTCTGCCCGACGAGCGTCTGGCCGGCGGACGCGAGCCCGCCGAGGTAGATGTACATCAGCGCCAGCAGCCGCAGCCCGATGCCGAACGCCGCCGTCGCCTCGGTGCCGAACCCGGTCACGATGCCGAAGAGCAGCATTCCGGTCAAGGGTCGGGTGACGCCCTGGAGACCGGCAGCGCCGCCGATACCGAATATCGCCCGGGCCGTGGCCCAGCGCAGCCTGCCTCCAAGCGTGAGCAGCCCGCGCCGGCGGAAGATAACAAACATAACCGCAAGCCCGGCCGTCTGCGTCGCCACCGTGGCGATTGCCGCGCCGGCAACCCCCAGCCGCGGCAGCCCGAGCCAGCCGAAGATGAGCAGCGGGTCGAGTACGATGTTGGCGACGTTGGCCCAGAGCCAGACCATCATCGGCGTCTTCGTATCGCCGAGTGCCTGGAACCCGGCGTAGACCGTCATCCCCACGAAGAAGCCGGGCAGCGAGGCCA
>VGIR01000081.1 GCA_016867815.1 candidate division WOR-3 bacterium
ACCGGGGAACTCGTGTCCACTGTGCAGCCGCTGAAAGGGTACGAACAACTTATCGACGTAGGCCATGTCGAAGCCGGCTCCGTCGTCGCGCACGAAGAAGGTCTGCTCGCCGTCCCTATGCAGAATGCCGAACTCAATCCGGGCGGCCGGGTGCTTCGACGTGAACTTCCAGGCGTTGCTCAGCAGGTTCTGCAGTACCATCGCGACTAGTCCCGGGTCTGCCGGCGCGACAAGGCCGTCTGGGATCACGAATTCCGCTGTGCGATCCGCAGCCGAACTCCCCAGTTCGGCGGCGATGGTCCGCGCCAGCTTGCTCAGGTCGACTTCTTTTCGTTCGAGCGGCAGACGGGCAATGCGGGCGAGGTTGAGCAGGTCGTCGATCAGCTCTCCCATCCGTCCCGCGGCGGCGCTCACTCGGTCGAGGTGGCCGAGTGCCGGCCTGCCGAGAACCTGTCCGGCGTCTTCAACTACGGCTTGGGCGAAACCGTCAATCGCCCGCAACGGCGCTCGCAAGTCGTGCGAGACCGAATACGAAAACGCCTCCAGTTCCCGGTTCGCCGCCTCGAGCTCAGCGGTTCGCTCGCGCACCAGATCTTGAAGATGCTCGCGGTGTCGCACGAGTTCGTCGGCGTCGCGCCGGCGCTGAATCGCGATGGCGGCCTGATTGACAAACGCCTCGACCAGCGCCGGGTCGCGCAGCGGTATGCCCCTGTGCATGAGGATGTATACGGTACCGAGTATCTTTCCTTGCCAGTACAAGGACATGGCGTGGGTTTCGCCCAACACGAAGACTGACTTGATCGCGTCGCTGACGGCGTCAGGCAGCTCGCCGGATGATAATGCTTCCAGCCCGCCTTCGATCTTCATCAGACCGCTGCTCGCGTAGCTGGTTATCTCCTCGGGCGAGAGTCGGAACTTCATTCCCTCCGGGGGGCGGCCGAGCAGGCCTAGCGCAGCCCGAGCGTTGGCGCCGATCCCCTCGATGGCCCGAACGCGGAACTCGTTTCGGGTTGCGTCATAGGAGTTGACGACGACATAGGCCTCGCCGGCAAGCTGGGCCAGTCGTCGCGCAACGTAGCGGTAGATGTCCGCGTTCGGATCAAGGGTGATGAAGCCGAGCGCCGTGTCCCGAAGCAGGGCCGTATCCGCAAGGTGCTGCTTGTCGCGCATTTCGGCCCGCTTGCGCTCGGTGATGTCGCGCAGGAATACGAGTCTGGCCGGACGGCCGTCGTCACCGACTACCGGCACGTCTTGGACATCATAGGTGATGCCCTGGACCGCGGTATACTCCCGGCGCGTCGTCGCGCCGGTGAAGACCCTCGGGTTGGCGCATCCCGGACATGGTTCGGTCCGGGCGTGGAAGTACTCGAAGCACCGGCGGCCATTCACCGGCCCGCCGCGTGCGAGCAGGGCCGGGTTGGTGTACTGGATCTGCCAATCCGGTCCCACCAGGTACACACCGTCCGGCATCGCGTCGAGGATGCGCCGCAGCCGGTCGCGCTCGGCCTCGGCTTGCAGTTCGGCCTGTCGGCGCTCGGTGACGTCGCCGAGGAAGTTGAGGGTCGCGGGTCTGCCCAGCCAGTCCATGCGAACGGCGCTGATTTCCACAAGGCGTGTCTCGCCATCCCGACGGACGATGCGGAATTCGTACCGGCTCGGAATCTCCTCGCCGGCGATGCGACGGCGGTGGTTGTCGGCGACGAGTGCGCGATCATCGGGGTGGATGAAATCCGTGAGTGGCCGCCCGAGCAACTCTTCCCGTGGGTGCCCGATCATCTCACTGGTACGCGGGTTGGTGAACACCAGGTTCCCATCCTGGGCCACGACGACTGCTTCGCCCGCGTTGTCGACCAGGAGCCGGTACTTCTCTTCGCTTTCGCGGAGCGCCGCCTCGGCCTGCTTGCGGTCGGTGATGTCCTGCACGTCGGTAACGAAGTGGTCCGGCCGTCCGGCCGAATCGCGCAGCAGCATCACGCTCAGGTCAACCCAGACCACGCCGCCATCCTTGCGCAGATAGCGTTTCTCGAACCGCGCGCTGCCTTCGTTTCCGGTCTGCAGACGCTTGAGGAAGCCAATGCTCATCGCGACGTCATCCGAGTGGGTGACGGCCTGGAAGTCGTGCGACTGCAGTTCCGCCACCGTGTAGCCCAGCATTGCGGCAAACGCGCTGTTCACACGCAGCAGCTGGCCGTCCAGCCCGGTCAGCACTTTGCCGACCCGGGAGTCCTCGAACGCGCGCCGGAACCGCTCCTCGCTCTCGTACAGGGCCGCCTCGGCCTGCTTGCGGTCGGAGATGTCGCGCACGGTCGCCTGCAGCACCCTCTGGCCGTGGAAGTCTACCGGCGTGAGCAGCACGTCGGCTGGGAAAACCGTGCCGTCGGCCCGTTGGTGCAACCACTCGAAGTAGTTGCGGCCGACCCGGAACGCGGTGGCAATCCTTTCGTCGGCAGCGGCGCGGGAATCGGTGCCGTCGGCCTGACGCGGCGGGGATACATCAGCCGGGTGCTTGCCGAGGAACTCATCGCGGGTCGTGCACCCGAAGATCCTCAGGGTTGCCTCGTTGCAGTCAAAGAACCTTTCCGTGTCGAGCAGCATGAGGGCGTCGTTCGATGACTCAAACAAGCTGCGGTATTTGAGTTCGCTCTCGGCCAGAGCGGTTTCGATCCGCTTGCGCCGGGTGATGTCTCGGATGAACGCGGTGACACCTTCGACGCCACCGTCAGGGGCACGAACCGGGCTCCAGTTGAGCTCCTGCCAGGTGCCAAGGTCGGAGTCGAACTCCACGTTCGTGAAGCTCTTCCCGTTGAGCACCCGGGCGATCGTCTGCTCCATCCGCGACCGGACATCGGGGTTGGTGATGACCTCAAGCAGGTGTGTGCCGGGTTGGATATCCCTGCCGTAGAGCTTCTTCATCTCCTGCCGGTGAGCAGCGTTGAAAGCGGTGTAGCGGCATTCGCAGTCGAGGGCCAACAGGTGGATGTCTGTCGGACTCTCCACCAACGCCTTGAGGAACGCGTCTCGCCGGCGCAACTCCTGCTCGTTCCGCCTGAGTTCGGTGATATCCGTGGCGTGTATGAAGACCGCGTCATGGTCGGGCCTGACTTGAATGTTCTCCTCGAAGATGCGGTTGCCAACCACCACTTCGCGACGCAGCGCGGCCGGTTCGCGCCGCCGGAGCTGGGCAAGAATGGAATCCATGTCTGAAGGAAAGAAGGCGCTGGCCGATGCACTCGGCCCGAGCGACTCGAGCGCCCGCTTCGCCGCGTCGTTCGCGAACGTCGCCTTGCCGGCCGCGTTGACCGCGATTACCGGGCTCGGGCTGTGTTGATGGAAAGCGGCGGCGCGCTCCAAGTCCGACGTCGGAGAGCCGTCGATATGGGGTTTCACAGTCACGTCTGCGTTTCTCCGTTCCCGAGCCTTCGAAAGCAGTTTGAGACCGCGGGAGTGTAGTTCACTTCTGCCGTTCCTTCTAACTCCTCCAGGATAACGCCCGCCACAACCGTGTCAAGCGATTCTCCTACAGCCCGCAGCCGGGTGCTGGCCCGGCGCATCAGCCGTCCGGATGTCCGTTCAAAGCGGCGCCCCTCCGCAGTTGGAGGGGCGCACAGGTGCTGAGTTCTGCCCTAGTAGAGTGCCCGGTTGGATGTACCGACCAGGTGGAAGTCGATCCCCGTCACGTCACCGCCGTCTTCAATCACGACCGGATCGGGATATTCGGCACACTTGTAGCCTTCCTTCATCGCCTTCACCGTGTACGAACCGTCGGCGAGATTGGTGATGGTGTAGGTGCCATCATCTTCGGTCAGGTCGTACTTGCCGCAGCCGGCCATGACCTTGGCGCCGGCGATGGGGGCGTTGGTCGCTTTGTCGTAGACGGTGCCGGAGATCGAGCCCGAACCTCCTCCTCCGCCGATCGGCGCCAGCGCGATGTCGATACCCGTGACTGGTCCGTCCTCGACATGAACCGGTTCGGGGTAGGCTTTCATCATGTAGCCGCACTTCATGGCTTTGACCGTGTAGTCGCCGGGAGCAAGACCCCCTATGACATAGGTGCCGTCGTCACCGGTGGTGGCGTTCTGGCCGTGGCAACCCACGGAGACTTTGGCGCCGGCGATGGGTGCGTTGGTCACCGAGTCGGTGATGGTACCGGCAATCGAACCGGAACCGAGCACCAGCGACTTCGTACCTGTGTCTGCCGCGCTCAGAGTCGCGACGCATGCGAACAGAGCTACTAGAGCCAACAGCTTCTTCAAAGGTTCCTCCTGTAAGGTCTTGACCGCGGATGATTATTCCCATCTTCCCTATCCGGGTCAAGCGCGACCTCTATGGATCGCCGGCATGGACTTGACCGCAGGCTGCCACTGCGCCAGGCTGACGCGAGGAAGCCGTGCTCGTCCTGTTGTCTATGGCCCTGCCGCCTGTTGCCGACTACGCCGAGTTGGGGGAATGCGGAACGCTCTCGATGAACGTCCCGTTCTGCGGCGGCTGAGGGAACGACGAGCGCTACCAGGTGCTCTTGCTAGGTTCGGAGATGGCCGGGCCGTGCAATATGGACAGTGTCCAACTGCTGTGCGGCAGTGGAATCTACGGTCACGGCGTCTTCTTGAGTGCCGACATCCATGCCTGCCATACCTCGGTCACCGGGTTGGACAGCGCCCATGAAACGAACTGCGCCGGCAACACGCCGACCATGGCAATGGCGCGCGACACGCTGTATCTCCGTTGGAGCAACAGCGCGTGGCGCAGCTTTGGTCTCGACGGGACGTTCGCATACAACGGTTCGGACATCCCCATCCCAGAGCTCCGCTGGCAGCGCGACAATGATAGCTCGGTCTACGACCTCGGGTACTACACGTCTGGCAGCCGGGCGGGGACGCAAAGTCCTCGACCGCCGAAACGGACACGCCGTGGAACTACATGCCTCGCTTCCGTATCTACGGGTATGAGTCTGCCGTTTGCGCAGTGTCGGCCGCGTTCAAGTTGTCCACTTGATCCTCTGCAGAATGAAAGCCGGATGACCGGCGAGCGACGCTCGCCTGCTTGTTTCCTGTCAGCAGCTGCCCATCCGCGGTCTCTTGGTGCGACATAGGTATCCTGTGCGACATCAGTTCCGGTGCGGTAGCTGCCGTACGTCAACCCTAGATACCGATATTGAAGTCGAGTCTATAACGGGAAACGCGCAGCCTGCCATCGGAAGTGGCCGCACCGCCTTTCTGCTACTTCGGGCTGGGTCCTGGGATGCGCAAAGCTCTGCCAGCCAAGGCCCAAGTGAGGAGTGAAGGGGAGTCCGGATAGTTCCAGCTTCACGGATCTCCACGTCCTACGGCTCAAAGCCAAAGCGGAGTCAGTGTTCCGCTTCCTAGTGCGCAGTTGAAGGGAGTCGCAGCAGTTAAGTGTATGTATAACAAAGTTTTAAATAGCTATCGCCTGTGTATGTCGCGCCGTGATTGCGAATGTCATTCGGGGCGGCTTCTCGTATAAGTATAGCGATTTAAGCTATTTATGCCAATGCACCCTGGCGAGGTGGGGGGTACGGAAGCTGCATCCTGTGGCATAGCGAAGAGTGGTCGCAGGGCTACATCTGACGACAGGATCGGATCCGAGTTCGATATCCCGATCTGTGAATTGAAGATATCGAGGAGACGGGTCGCCACCCAGAGTAGCGCAGAGATGCCGAGAGTGATAGCAGAAATGGAGGTTTGGAGTGAGTGCACGAATCGAAGTTAAGGATTATCCGCCGAACGCATCAGAAGTGGATGCCCGCCGGTCGCGTTCATCTCGAGGCGAGGCTGCGCTGCTTGCGGCAGCGGGGGTTGGGCTGGTTCCGCTGGAGACATCTCTTGAGCAACCGATCTGGGTTGATGGCACGCTGCCCGGTCCAATGGCAGGAAAGCGACCGGCACGCCCGAGCTAGGGCGCTTTCATAGGCGCGTGATGTCCAGGCTAGCAGACGGTGGGCAAGCCATGAAGTCCAACGATGACAACCTGTACGCTTCGACCATGCGACAAACCCAGAAGTCCTGGTGGGGCTGGAGATTGTTGGCGCCAATTCGGAAGCAAGAGCCACGGCGGAGTCAGAACCTTGGACGTCCTAGCTCGAAGCGGAGCGTCTGGGCGCTCAAGGGGCCGGAAGAACTCCGCTGACCAGGCTTCTGGCTGTGTCCGGGGACAGAAGCTGTCTCTCCAAATGGGAGAGAGGCACAGAACCCCAGAGGACCGAGCAGGCCCCGTGCACAGACACGAGGCACCAGGACCAGTGATGAGCAGGGATTCGAGGGCGTCAAGTTCTGGGAAGATCCGGTGGCGTACGGAGGATTCCGGGATCCAGATGCGACATCACGGCAGGTGCGCATGGTGGACTGCCTCGAACATAGATGGCCCTGGAGGATAGCAAAGCCCCATTTTCTCTCAGCCTCCTGTCTGACTCTACACCCACCCATCCCGCCGCCTAGCTCGGCGGCGGGATTCTTCCAGGCGCCCTGCGAGGACGTTTCCAAGGCCTGCCATGCGCGGGGAGTACCAAGCTTCAAGCTACCAGTGACATGCGAAATTCACGCGCGGCTGCGGACTCGCGGCTTGTCTCCCGGCCGGCTGAATGCCGGTCTGTCGTTCAGAGCCCGGTCTGGCATACCCGGTGGTCGACCAGAGACTCAAGCAAGATGCGTGAAGTTCGACGGCTGGCCGCTGGCGAAGAACAGGGAGACCGCGCCGGGGCAGCGCTGCGTCTCAAGTGGGCGGGCACTGGAAGCTGCGTCCGCCAGCCGGACGGTCGCCATCTCGGACTCGACAGAGCGGGCTTGAGTGAGAGCTCTCGGTCTGGTTGTTCGGGCGTTACAGGGCTTTCTGGTAGATGCGGAAGCGTTTGACTATCTGGCCACCGACTCGCTCCACTTCGGCCCGCATCTTGAGGTTAGTCTCCAACTCGTGGTGGCTGTCTATCTTCTCAAATCCGGCCGCGATTGCCGTGCGCATTATTGCCGCGCCCATCATTACGTCGAGTCCCCGTCCCCTACAGTCTTCGCGTATCCCGGCGAGTAGCGCGTCAAGCTGCTTTGCCTTCTTCATCGCCGCCATGATTTGCAGGATGCCGAATGGGAACAGGTGACCCTTGCATCTGCGCAGGCCTTCGTTCATGTGCGGGATGCCGATGAAGAACCCGACCACATCCTCGCCCTTCACAACCACTTTCACAAAGCGCGGGTCAATGACCGGCAGGTACTGCTTGGCCAGCGCGTCCATCTCGGCATCGGTCAAAGGTACGTAGCCGTAGATGTTTGTGTAGGTCAAGTTCATCAGACCGAAGATGCGTTCGCCGAATGGCCTTAGTTCCTTCGATTTCGTGAACTCGACCAGCCTGAACTCGGTCTGACGCGCTGCGCGCGCGCTTATCTTCTCGTAGAAGTCCGGTAGCCGGTCCGAGAGTTTGACGATGTAGTTGACGTAGTCAACTTCCTTGGTGTAGCCTGCCGCGTCCATGAACCGGACGATGTACGGGAAGTTGTGGAACGAATCGAGCGTCGGATCACAGTCGAACCCTTCATAGAGGAATCCCTGCGGATCCTGGTCCGAGAACCCCATCGGCCCGACCAGCTTGTTCATGCCCAGCCCGCGCGCCCAGTTTTCAACAAACGTCAGCATGGCGTTGAAGACGTCCTGCTCTTCGTAGCACTCAAGGAACCCGAACCGGCCGGTACACTCATGACGAAGCTCATTGCACCGTCGATTGACGATACCCATTATGCGACCGACCACGCGACCATTGCGCCGCGCCAGCGCGAGTACCGCATCCGCGTGCTGGAACGCCCGGTTCTTCTTCGCGTCGAAGAACTTCCAGTTGTCCATGTAGATGGGTGGAATCCAAAGGGGGTTGTTGCGGTTGACCTTGGCTGGCAGGTAGATGAACTCCCGCAACTCGCGGGGGCTGCGAACCGCAGTGACTTCTAGCGCCATGGAGCGTGAAGGTCGGGAGCGCCGTCAGTATCGCAGGCGGTCTCTGGCGCGTCGGTTGGCCACCCGCTCAGTTCCTCGATAGTCTGGGCTAGGGTCATCTGTCCTCTGATGAGGAGACTCTAACCGGAAAGGAGATTCATGGCAAGCGGGGCGCGGGCGGTGCAGAAGCTGTAGGGCTGAAGGCAGAGGTGCGCAGGCAGGGGAGAGAGACGGAGGGAAGAAGGGGCGAGCGGCGGGCGGAGCGGCGAAGCTGGCCCGGCCGAGGCAGGAATCGGAGGGCAGAGGCAATAGGAAAGAAGCGCATTGGTGCAGAGGGGGATGCACGGATCGAATGGCGGAGGGGTTGGGATTGAGGTATTGAGGCCGCGGGCGAAGCCGGAAGTCTCAGTTCCGACCTCTCGATCCGGGGTCTGGCGTGATTTGACTTTGCCTGTGAATCGGCTATTGTGTCCATGCAAATCACTGGAGGAAAAAAGAAATGCCTTTGACGAAAGAAACCAAAGACAAGCTAATCGACGCGCACAAGATCCACGAGAAGGATACCGGGTCTCCGGAGGTGCAGGTCGCAATACTCACCGAGAGAATCGGGATGCTGACCGACCACCTTAAGACTCACAAGAAGGACAAGCACTCGCGTCGCGGGCTGATCAAGCTCGTGAACGAGCGACGGCGCCATCTCGACTATCTGTCCAAGCATCACAAACCCCGCTACGAGAAGATCGTGGCTGACCTGAAGTTGAGAGGATAGGATGCAAAGAGTCGAGAAGGAAGTGTGCGGCCGCACGCTGTCGTTGGAGCACGGACAGGTTGCCCGGCAGTCGGACGGCGGCGTGCTGGCCCGCTACGGCGACACCGTAATCCTCGCCAGCGCGGTCTATGCCAAGGAACCGCCCAAGGAGTACCTGGACTATTTTCCGCTGATTGTGGACTACCGCGTGCTGGCCTATGCCGCGGGCAAGATCCCGGGCGGGTTCTTCAAGCGCGAGGGTAAGCCTCGCGATAAGGAAACTCTCACCTGCCGGTTGATTGACCGGCCCATCCGGCCGCTCTTCCCGGCCAACTTCCGCGCCGACACGCAGATTGTCGAGTACCTGCTTTCGACCGACCTTGAGAATGAGAGCGAGTTCCTCGGACTGGTTGCGGCGTCGGCGGCGCTGCACATTTCGGAAATCCCATTCCAGGGGCCGGTTGGCGCTTGCCGGGTCGGCAAGTTCGGCGACGAGTTCGTCTTGAACCCGCCGATGACCCGGGAAACCGAGGCCGACATGTGGATGCTTTACGTCGGCATCGGCGACCAGGTGATGACCATTGCCGGCCAGGCCCGCGAGGTGTCGCCTGAGGATATCGACAAGGGCTGGGAGCTGGCCCAGCCGGTTATCAAGCAGACCATTGAGCTCCAGGAGGAGCTGCGGAAGCTCGTGGGCAAGCCGAAGCTGGTGAACGACAAGCCGAACGTTCCGCCCGAGCTCGAGGCCGAGATTCGCCGGGTCGCAGCGGACCGGGTGAAGGCCATTCACGATACCGTGGACAAGCTGGCGCGCGGCAATGCACGGTCCCAGCTAAGCCGAGCCGTGATCGCCGAGCTGGCCCCGAAGTTCCCGGGTTCGGACAAGATGATCAAGGAAGTGCTGGACGAGATGTTCGGCGAGGATATGCGGCGCCGCGTGCTTGAAACCGGCGTCCGTCTCGACGGCCGCAATGAGACCGAGGTCAGGCAGATTGACTGCGCGGTCGGGGTCCTGCCCCGGGCGCACGGTTCGGCTCTCTTCACCCGCGGCCAGACCCAGTCGCTCGCCGCGACCACGCTCGGCACCAGACAGGACGAGCAGGTCATCGACGACGTCGAGTTGGAGGTGGAGGAGCGGAAGTCGTACATGCTCCACTACAACTTCCCGCCGTTCTCGGTCGGCGAGGTCAAGTTCCTGCGCGGACCGGGCCGCCGGGAGATCGGACACGGCGACCTGGCCGAACGCGGGCTCGAAGCCGTCATCCCAAGAGACGAGAACTTCCCGTACACGGTGCGGATTGTCTCGGACATCCTCGAATCGAACGGCAGTTCGTCAATGGCGTCGGTCTGCGCCGGCTCGCTGTCGCTGATGGACGCGGGCGTGCCGGTGAAGGCCGCAGTCGCCGGTATGGCGATGGGCCTGATTACCGACGGGGACATCTCGAAGGGCGCGAAGTACCGCATCGTCACCGACATCATGGGCGACGAGGACCACTACGGCTACATGGATTTCAAGGTCGCGGGCACCCGCAAGGGCATCACCGCGATTCAGCTCGACCTGAAACTGCCGGGCGTACCATACAGCGTGCTCGCGGAGGGCATCCGCCGATCCACGACCGCGCGGATCGGGGTGCTCGACATCATGGACAAGACCATCGACAAGCCGCGACCCGACCTTTCGAAGTACGCGCCGCGCATCGTCTCCATCGTGATTGACAAGGAGAAGATCGGTACGGTCATCGGGCCCGGCGGCAAGATGATCCGGAAGATAACCGAGGAGACCGGCGCGACTATCGACATCGAGGACGACGGCACGGTGACCATCGCTTCCAACAAGGTCGACTCGCTGAACGCGGCCAAGGCGTGGGTCGAGTCGCTCGTGGAAGAGGTTGAGGTCGGCAAGATCTACGAAGGAACCGTAACCCGCCTGATGAACTTCGGCGCGTTCGTCGAGGTGCTGCCCGGCAAAGAAGGGCTGGTCCATATCTCCCAGCTCGGGCCGGAGCGGTACAACCGGGTCGAGGACGCGGTGCGCGAGGGCGACAAGGTATGGGTCAAGGTCGTGGAGATTGACGATATGGGTCGCGTCAACCTGTCGCGGCGCAAGGCGATGGAGGAGCGCGGTGAGATACCGCCCTCCGACGACTCGGGTATCGCCTCAAGGCCGCCGCGGCGCGGCGGGCCGCCGTTCCGTGGCGGCGGCGACCGGCGCGACCGGCGCGGGCCGAGGCGCTGACCCGGACAGACTGAGAACGGACAGGGGTCGAGCCGCGGCCGGCGCTTCGACCTCTGTCTCTCTGTTCATGGAAGGAAGCATGAGCCTGCACAATACAGGGCACGGAAACGGGATTCGGATGACGACGCTGCCGTCCGGTCTCGTCTTGATCTCCGAGCGACTGCCGCACATCCGGTCGGTGGCCCTCGGCTTGAGTTTCCTTACCGGCGGCCGCGACGACCCTCGCGACCAGGGCGGCATTGCGCACATGATCGAGCATATGGTCTTCCGCGGGACCCGGGACAAGGACGTGATTGCGATCAACATCGCTGCCGAGACACACGGCGCGGAGCTCAATGCCTTCACCGACAAGGAAACGACCTGCTTCTATGGCCGGTTTCCGGGGGACCAGTTCGGTCCAGTCACCGCGTTGATGGCCGAAACCGTCAGTGGGCCGGCGTTCCGAGCCGAAGAGCTGACCAAAGAGAAGCAGGTTGTCTCCGAGGAGATCCGCACCGCCCAGGAGGACCCGGATTCCATCGGGCTGAATCTGCTCTTTCGGGCGGCCTACGGCGACCACGGGATGGGCCGGCACATTCTCGGAACCATAGACTCAGTCAACGGGTTGTCCGATGCCGACCTGCGTGGGCGGTACTCCGACTGCTACGGTCCGGCTTGCGGGGTAGCGGTCGCGGTCGGCGACGTTGAGCACGAGCGGTTGGCTTCGGCCCTGGGGTCGCTGCTTGAGACACGACCCGAGTGCCGGTCCCCGGCACGGTCACCCATCGTCCGTTCGGGGCCGAGCGTGCTTGTTGAGACCAGGAAAGAGCTGTCACAGATCTATCTCTACCTTGCCAAACCGGGGTTGGCCTACGCCGACCAGCAGCGGCGAGCGCTGACCGTATTGAACATGGCGGTCGGGGGTGGCGTATCGTCGCGTCTGTTTCAGCGCTTGCGCGAGCAGGAGGCTCTGGTATATTCGGTGGGCAGCTTCGCGGAGAAGTACTCGGATTCCGGGTTGCTCGGCGTCTACCTGGTGACCGACCACCGGAAACTGGCCCGGTGTCTGGCCGTACTCCGCGAGGAGCTAGCGCGCCTGCGCCGGGACCGGCTGACCGAGGAGGAGTTCGAGCGGGCGCGGAACATGACCAAGAGTTCGGTTCTGCTGTCGCTCGAGAGTACGAGCACGCGCATGTTCCGTCTGGCCCGGACCTGGCAGTTGCTGGGTCGGGTCGTGACGGTGGATGAGACCGTCGAGGCCTACAACCGGCTGACGAGGTCAGAGGTCGAGAACCTGATTGATCAGCTGCTGGTGAGCGATTTCGAGTATTGCGGAGCGGTCGGGCCGCTGTCAGAGGAAGAGGTACGTCAGACGCTTGAAGCATGACGCGGCGGGCGTGGAGCGTAGAGCGTAAGCGAGAGGAGTTGAGATGAGCCAAGTCAGGCTTTCCAGACGCGCGATCGAGATGCCCGCATCGCCGATTCGCAGGCTGGTTCCGCTGGCGGACCGGGCCAAGGCGCGCGGGGTCAAGGTCTACCACCTGAACATCGGCCAGCCGGATATCGAAACGCCGGTCGAGATGATGGACGGCTACCGGAACGTCAACGTCAAGGTCCTTTCCTACGGACCCTCGCAGGGCCTGAAAGAGTACATTGACGCTCTCGTCAGGTATTACCGCGGAGTGGGCATCAACGTCGAACCGGCCGACATCCTGGTTGCCACCGGCGGCAGCGAGGCGATATCATTCGCGTTCGACGCGGTCGCCGACCCGGGCGACGAGGTCATCGTGCCCGAGCCGTTCTACACCAACTACGCGGGCTTCGCCGCGACCGCTTCGCTCAAACTGGCGCCGGTAACCTGTCTGGCCGAGACCGGCTTCGCTCTGCCGGGCAGGGAGGAGTTCGAGAAGGTACTGACCAAGAAGACGCGGGCGGTGATCTACTCGAGCCCGGGCAACCCAACCGGCGCGGTTTACACCGGTCAGGAACTGGAGATGCTCGCGGGGTTCTGCCGCGACCACGGACTCTATCTCATCGGCGACGAGGCGTACCGCGAGTTCATCTACGATTCCGATACCACGCACGTGAGCGTGATGAACCTTGCCGGCATCGAGGACCGGGCGATACTGGTCGACAGCGTGTCCAAGCGCTATAGTGCCTGCGGGGCGCGCGTCGGCTGCCTGGTCAGCCGGAACAAGGAACTCGTCGCCGCCGGGCTCAAGTTCGGCCAGGCGCGGCTCTGCCCGCCGACCGTGGACCAGCTCGCGGCGATGGCGGCGGTGAACGTGCCGGCCCGCTACTTCGAAGAGATGCGCCACGAGTACATGTGCCGCCGGGACGTGGTCTGCGCGGCGATCGCCAAGATCCCGGGCGCCCTGTGCGTCAAGCCTCGCGGCGCCTTCTACGTAGTCGCCCGGCTGCCGATTGACGACGGCGAGAGGTTTGCCTCATTCATGCTCAACGAATTCCAGCTAGACGGCGAGACGGTGATGGTCGCGCCGGCCGATGGGTTCTACGCGACCCCGGGCAAGGGCAAGGACGAGGTGAGGATTGCCTATGTGCTCAACTGCCTTGACCTTGACCAGGCGATGAAGATCCTCGCGGCCGGGGTTGAAGAGTACAATCAGAAGAAGTGACGAATGGCGATCGACGAATGGGGAATGAGGGCATCAGGCTGGCTCGTTCCTGATTCGTCATTCGGACTTCGTACTTCGGACTTCTTCACGGAGCTTGCTCCATGAAGATCTGCATGGTCTCCGACAACTTCTACCCCTATGTCGGGGGCATCGCCGAGCACGTCCACTTCCTTGCTGCCGAGCTGCGCAAGCGCGGTCACGTCGTGAAGGTTCTGACCGCACACGTCGGTGGTCGGATGATGGAGTACATGGCATCGACGCCGGAAGAGGCACACGTCAAGCGCATCGGCACCGGCTGGGTGGTTCGTTCGAACCGTTCGTTCGCCCGGGTCTCGGTTGCGTGGCGGCCTGTATCCCAG
>VGIR01000082.1 GCA_016867815.1 candidate division WOR-3 bacterium
TACGAAGGGGCATTCGTGGTCTTTGTCGTCTGCATCCTGCTGATTCTAAAGAAACGCGGCCTTCTCGCCGGGGCTATCGGGACGGCGGCTCTTCTGCCTGTGGTGGCGTACGGCGGCTGGTCCCTCTCACAGGGCTGGTACTTTCTGCCGAATGGCATGATCATGAAGACGCCGTCCCTGAACCTCACCGTCGGGGGAATCGTCAAGACCCTTCTGGGAACCAGGGCTTGGGGCAATGCATGGGACAATCCACATGTCCTCTGCCTGCTGATCACCGCCCTCCTCCTGCTCGTACTGCACCTCAGGAGGAGAATCGTCTGGAGCGCAACTGCGTGCGCGCTGGCGACTTTCGTAGGCACGACCTCTCTGCACCTGCAGTACGCGGAAACGGGGTGGTTCTACAGGTATGAGGCGTATCTCGTGTTCCTTGGAGTAGCCGTTATCGCTGCCGCCGTTGGCGATCTCCACCTTGAGAAACCCTCGTGGCGAGTCAGCAGGGAGGCGCTACCGCGCTACGGCGCGGCCGCACTGCTGTTTGTCCTCGTGGCCCGCCCCCTTGGTCTCAGGGCATTCAGATCTCTGCGGGATACGCCCTTGGCGACAAAGAACATATACGAACAGCAGTACCAGATGGGGCTATTCCTGAGGACGTACTATCAGGACAAATCGGTCGCCGTAAACGATATCGGTGCTGCTACCTTTCTGGCTGACGTAAGGCTCCTGGATTTCGTGGGTCTGGGTAGCATCGAGCCTGCCAGGTTGAAGCGTCAGAACCGCTATCACCTGGAACAGGCTGACAGCCTGGCAAGACAGGCGGGAGCAGCGGTGGCCATCGTCTACCCCAGATTGTATTCCATTCGGAAGTGGCACGAGGTCGGGCAATGGCGGATATCCGACAACGTCGCCTGCTATGACGACCTCGTGTCATTCTGTGCACTAGACTCCTCCGCAATCAGCGGGCTGATTGAGAACCTCAGGGCTTTCGCCGGGGAGCTGCCGTCCGATGTCAAGCAACTGGGTGAGTATACCGAGCGATAGCGCCTCGACCGGGCGTCCGCGGCCGGTTCCGGCGCATCGGGCCTAACTCTGCCGGGCCCGTACCTCAACCCGACTTGGCCGCGACTGCCTCCCAAACGCGCAGGAAGTTGCGGCCAAGTACCTTCGTGATGTCGCCCTCGGGAAACCCGCGTCTGCGCAGGCCCGCTCCAATCGCACCCATCTTCGTCACATCCTCGAGCCCGGGAAGTGCGCCGCTGAACCCGTCGAAGTCTGACCCCAGCGCGGCGTGGTCCGGGCCGACAAGCTGGCAGATGTGGTCGACGGTGTCAAGCACGTCTTCGATCGAGGCCCTCTCCTCCGGCTCGCGCAGGAAGTAAGGCAGGAACACGACCCCAATCACGCCGCCATTCGCTGAGATTGCCCGGATCTGCTCATCGGTCAGGTTGCGATCGAAGTCACGCCTTGCCCTGATTCCGGAGTGGGAGGCGATGACCGGGGAGAGGCTCGCGTCCAGGATGTCGAACACGGTCCTGTCCGCGCTGTGGGAGACGTCGATGATCATCCCGAGTTCGTTCATCCGGCGCACTGCCTGACGGCCGAGCGGAGACAGCCCGTTGTGCGGTTTGCTCTCATCGCTGCTCGAGTCGCCCAGCTCATTGGAGTTGCACCATGTAACCGTCAGCGCCCGCGCCCCGTGCTCGAAGAGCCGGTCAAGGTTCTGCAATCTCCCCTCAAGCGCATGGCCGCCCTCGACCGCCAGGACCGCCGCAATCCTCCCCGAAACGACAGCTTGCCTGAACTCATCCGGGTTCCTTGCGGGCGCGACCATGTCCGCGCTCCGTCCGCAGACCCGATCGAAAGCCTCCGCGCCCTTGATGGCGAAGCCGCAGTACTCATCGGGTTTCAATTGGGTCGGGCTGACCCAGACGGCAAAGACCTGGCCGTTAACGCCGCCTTCTTTCATCCGAGGCAAATCGAGGTGCCCCTTGTCCGACCGCTGCGTGATGTCCTTCCGGCCACAGATGTGCTCATACAGCGCATCGGTATGAAGATCGACGAGCAGCTGCTGGTCGGAACCGGAGGTGAATGCAGCCTGCATGGGCAGTTGTTGTGGAGTATATGTTCGGCCGGGCCGTTGGTCAACCCGGTTCGGCTTGACAGGAGACACCCGGTCCGCTAGAACATCTGCAGATGTTTTTGATTCCCAAACGACAGAGGAGCCTAAGTGAGCATACACCGATACCTGTACATAACGGCCGCGGTCGCTCTGCTGGCAGTCGCCTGCGGCTCGAGGACTCCGGCAACGAAGCCGGCAGCTAACGGGATGGTCGCGTCATTTCTCAAGGACAACAAGCTGGAAGGGCAGATTGTCCTGGTGGAGTTCGGCACCATCGGCTGCGAACTGAGCAACAGCGGGTTGGACATGATGATCGACCTGGCCGGCCGCAAGGCCGTCCCGAACCTGGCCTTCGCCCGGCTGGAGCCGGTCGTCGACGACAAGGTTTTCGAAGACTACTACGGCGCTAGGCCGGCGCCCTTCCCGGTCGTCCGTGACAAGAAGATGAAGATCGCCGAGGCGCTCGGCACGACGATCTACCCGCAGTTCGCCCTCCTCGACAAGTACGGACGGGTACGATACCGCGGCTCGCAGCCGGCAGAGAAGGACCTCGGCGATTGGGTCAGGGCCCTGGCTGCGGAGACGGCTGACCGCGGACCGGAGGCGTCGCTGTTCGGTTCCTCGCAGCTGGATGCTGCGCCGCTGCTGGCCACGACCAGACTGCCCGACCTGTTCGGCGACGTCAAGCCGCTGGCCGCTCTCAAGGGTCGTGGCGGCATCCTGCTCGCGTTTGTCGACACCAAGTGTCCGTTCTCGAGCGTAGCCATCCGCGAGTTCCCCAAGGTCGCCGCCGTACTCAAGGAGAAGGACGTCACCAGCCTCCTCGTCAACATCGGCGAGTCTGAAGCAACGGTGAAGAAGGCCTACGTCCCGGACGCCCCGGTCGTATACGACACGAGCAAGACCACCCAGAAGTGCTGGAACGTGCAGTCGGTGCCGACTATCGTCCTCCTGGACTCGGCTGGCGCGGTCACGTACCAGGGCGGAGCCGCCTGGACCGCCGTCGCGTCCGCCACCGAGAAGATGCTCAGGCTAAACGCGGGATCGGTGGTGCTGGACGAAGCCCAGAGCACCATCCAGGGCTGAGGGAAGAATTAGCCGCTGCCCGTCGGGCAGCATAGCAGGACGGCCGGCCATTGCGGCCGGCCGTCGGTTTATGACCCTGACTACAGCCGGGTCCGCCGCAGGCGGAGGGAGTTGGTGACGACGTTGATTGAGGACAGGGCCATTGCCACTTCGGCCATGATGGGATGGAGCAGACCAAGCATCGCGATTGGAATGGCCACGACGTTGTAGAAGAACGCCCAGAACAGGTTCTGCCTTATCTTCACGAATGTCGCCCGCGAGAGCCTGATGGCCGCAACCACTCCCGTGAGACTGCCGCGCACAAGTGTCACGTCCGACGACTCAATCGCCACGTCCGTTCCGGTGCCGATGGCGATGCCGACATTGGCGGCCTTCAGCGCCGGCGCGTCATTGATACCGTCGCCTACCATCGCCACGCTGCCGAATTCCTGCTGCAACTCCTTCACTACCCGTCGCTTCTCGGCCGGTAGCACTTCAGCCACGATGCGACCGATTCCCGCCTCGGCACCGATCTGCGCTGCCGTCTCACGGTTGTCGCCGGTCAGCATAATCGGGGTGATGCCGAGCGCCTTGAGTTCGGAGATCGCCTGCGCCGAGTCAGGCTTCACCGTGTCGGCCACCCCGATGACGCCGAGCGGCTTGCCGCCGGCAGCAACGTAGAGCGCAGTCCGCGACCGCTTCCTGAGTTCGGCCGCGGCCTGTTCGAGCGTCTGGCAGTCCACTCCGCACTCGGCGAGCAGAAGTTCCTTGCCGGCAAGGACCTCAATTCCATCGACCTTGCCGCTGATTCCCTTGCCCGGCACCGCCTGAACAGCGGTGGGCAGCGTGAGCCTGACACCGCGCGACTGCGCCGCGGCAACAACGGCTCCCGCAATCGGGTGTTCCGAGCCCTGCTCCAGGGAGGCCGCCAGCCGCAGCACTTCGTCTTCCCGGCTTGGGACACGATCCGAAACCGCCGAGCTGGTTTCAGTCATGTCCCGCGCCGGTATCACGTCGGTGACTGACGGCCTGCCCCGGGTAATCGTCCCGGTCTTGTCGAGGATGACCGCCCGAACGTCCTTCAGTGTCTGGATCGCCTCTCCGGAGCGGAAGAGAATCCCGCGCTCCGCGCCCATGCCCGAACCGACCATCAGAGCGGTTGGCGTCGCCAGCCCCAGCGCGCAGGGGCAGGCAATCACCAGCACCGCGACTCCGGCGAAGAACGCCAGGGACACGACCGAGAGATTCGGGTTCACCCAGGGCAGGAAAGTGGAGGCCCACTCGAGCATCGGCTTGATTGTCGGCGTGAGGAGCATCCATACCGCGAACGTGGCCGCCGCAACCAGCAGCACTACTGGCACGAACTTCGCCGTCACCTTGTCGGCGAATGCCTGGATCGGGATCTTGGTGCCCTGGGCCTCCTCGACCAGCCTGATCACCTGGGAGAGGAACGTGTCGCTTCCGACGCGGGTCGCCGAGACCTTGATGAGCCCGTTGCCGTTCACGGTCGCGCCGATCACCTCGTCGCCGGGTTTCTTGTCGACCGGCAGCGACTCTCCGGTCGCCATTGACTCGTCGACGCTGCTCTCCCCTTCTACGATGCGACCGTCGGTGGGGATCTTCTCTCCGGGCCGAATGACCATCAGGCTGCCGGGCGTGAGCTGCGTTACCGGCACTTCCTTCTCGACGCCTTCGGCCAGCTGCAGCCGCGCCGTCCGCGCGCCGAGTGCGACGAGCTTCTTGATTGCCTGCGAAGCCCGGCCCTTGGCGCGGGTCTCGATGTAGCGGCCGGTAAGGAACACGGCCATCACCATCCCGCCGGCATCGGCAAAGCTCTTGATCGGCAGGCCGGCCAGCACGGCGACGCCCGAGCCCAGCGCCGCAGCCACTCCGAGCACGATGAGCACGTCCATCGAGGCCGAACCAGCCCTCACCGAGCCCCACGCCCCCCGCAGCGTGGTCCAGCCCGGCCCGAACAGCACCGCGGCACAGAAGGCAACGTCCAGCCAGACCATCCATGAGACGTGAAACAGGTGCAGGCTGTGCAGCAGCATCATCAGCATCGGGAAAAGGCCGAGAATCCATGCCCAGACCAGCCGGTTCGAGGCGTGACGGAGTTCGACTTCCGAGCGCTCTTCAGCATCCGCGGCCTGATGGATGATCTCGTACCCGACATCAACGACGGCCTTCTCCAGTGACGGCACCGGCGACACCTTGGGGTCGAACTCCACGATCGCCTTCTCGATGGCGAAGTTGACTGTGGCCGTCTTCACACCCGGCAACCGGGTTAGCGCCTTCTCCACGGTGGCCACGCAACTTGCGCAGGTCATGCCGCCGACCGAGAGAGTGATAGTCTCGATCCTTCCCAGTTCCGGCTTCTCAAGGATCGTTGGCTCCGGCAATGCGGAGTCGCCTTCCGCCATTGGCCCTTCGCCGTTCGCTTCGGTAGTCCTACCTTCTGCATTCTGACTTCTGACTTCTGACTTCGGTCGGGCAAGGAACCGCTCCGGCTCAGCTTGGAACCGCTTGAGGCAGTTGGGGTTGCAGAAGTAGTAGGTCGTTCCCTTGTAGTCCCACTTGCCCGCCTCGCTCCCCTCGCGCACGACCATTTTGCATACCGGGTCAATATGAGATTGACGATTGACGATTGTCGATTGTCGATTCTTCGGACTCTTGGTGTCTTCGTGTCTTTGTGGTGAAACTCGGGCAGTTGTGACTTCTGCCTTCTGGCTTTTGACCTCTGACTTCGGTTTGCCGCCAAGAAACTGTTCCGGGTCGGCCTGGAACCGCTTCAGGCAGCCCACGTTGCAGAAATAGTAGGTCGTTCCCTTGTAGTCCCACTTGCCAGCTTCCCGGCCCGCGATGACGTGCATCTTGCAGACCGGGTCGACGTGAGACCTCGCCAGTCCGCCGGATGCGGCATCTGGTTCCGCCGCCGGTTGCACGACGGGCATCTCCGTACCGACGTAGGACTCGGGGTTCTGCTGAAACTTGCGGGCGCAGACCTTGGAGCAGAAGAAGTACATTACGCCGTCGTAATCCCGCCGCGCCGCTTCCTGCCCCTCAATGACCTCCATCCTACAGACCGGGTCGGTGTGTACGTCCGCCATCTTGTCGCGCATCTTCTATTGGACGGATGCAGGCGCACTTCGGTGCATCATTCGTACAGCGACGAGATGCCCGGCTTGCGGCCTGCGCGTGCCCGGCGGACGACCGCCGAGATCCGGCGCCTCCTGGTCTCGGGCTGCCGCGCGTCCGCCACCCAGCCAATGTACATGTTTCGATAGGTGGGGGCGAACTTGTTGAAGTTGCCCCACGCCTCAGGCGAGACCTTGAGCGCGCGCCGCAGGTCTGTGGGGAGTTGCGGCGCGGTTCTTGACGTGTAGGCCGACTGCCACTTGCTGCTCCGCTTTGCCGCCCGCACCGCGGCCAGCCCCGCATCCGTCATCCTGCCTTCGGCCGTCAGCCGTTTGACCTTCTGGCGATTGACCAGTGACCAGATGCTGCCCTTCCGTCGCGGCGTCCAGCGCTGCCGGTACTTCTCCTCGTCCACCGCGTGAATCTGGCCGTCTATCCATCCGAAACAGAGCGCCTCATCCAGCGCCTCCTGATAGCGCAGGCCGGACTTTGCGGCCTTCTTGTACATGTAGACCCACTCGCCCTGCGACTTCGCGTGGTTGCGCCGAAGCCACCGCCGCCACTCCGCGGCGTTGCGGAAATCAAGCGGCTCGGTCGGATCCACGTGCAGTGAAGACTCTGGATCTTGGACCCTGGAATTGGGAATTCGGGCTTGATTCGTCATTCGGACTTCGTCATTCGTACTTCCGTTCTGCTGGCCTCCGCCAGCAGAACGGAGAGGGTGGGATTCGCTATGCGCCCGCGTCACCATGCTCTCCTCTGGGGTCGTGGCGCGCTGACGCGCGCCGGGCGCGACGAATCCCTACCGATTGAGAACAATCGGAGAGGGTGGGATTCGAACCCACGGTACCCTTACGAGTACACATGCTCTCCAGGCATGCCCGTTCGTCCACTCCGGCACCTCTCCACGGAACTGCGGGGTCGCGGGGTCAGGGGTTCCGGGGTTCAGGCCGAGCACCAGGGCCCTTGGACCCCAGGACCCTTGAACCCCTTTCTCTGCAGCTTAGCCGATGCTGCCCGACTGTCAAACCCTGAGGCTACGCCCAAACCCGTCGCTTGGCCCCGATGGCACGAATGACACGAAACGAATGGGTGCGGGATGCCACCTGTCCGTTTCACTCCGTTTTCGTGTCTTCGTGGCCATCAATCCCGGGTCCGGGGGCTACTTGATCAGTACCAGTGTTCCCGGCTTCACGGCGTCAACTATGGTCTTCAGCGGCATCGAGTCGAGCTCGATGTAACCGTGGTCGATCGCCTCTGCCGGCACATCCTCGCTGACCTTGCCGTGAATCACGATGTCTCCGCCGAGGAAGATCGCGCCTGCCCCGAAGGCGTCCTTGACGCAGCGCGCGGCCGAATCTGCCGGCGGCGTGACTCCCTCCAGCCGGTACAGCCAGTCCGGCCTGCACCAGGTTGACCGCACCTGCTTGTTGACCACTTCCAGCGTCGCCCTGGGCAGAGCCGCGTACTCATCTTGTTCCTCCCGGGTCTGGCGGAACCGGTATCTGGTCTCCAGCACCGTCTTGTCCTGGACCGCGAGGGTGAGTTTTCGCTCCGACCGGTTGATGACGAGGTAGGGCTCGCGTCTGGAGAGCGAGGCGATCCGGTAGTTCAGGAATTGGGTATCCTGCTCGAGCTTCACCTTGACCAGTTGCAGGCTGTCATGTCGACCGGCGACTGCCTTGGCCTCGGCGTCCGCCTCAGCGGCCGCGCGTATCAGCTCGCGCTTCCCCACCGCGTCCGCCAGGCGAACCAGGGCGATGCTGCCGACGATGGTCGCAACCACGGCGAGAAAACCGGTGCTTCTCATGCCCATCAGAATATGAACACCTTGGTGCCGACCTCCACCGAATCGTAGAGAACCTTGAGGTCTTCATACCCGACCCGGATGCAGCCGTGGGTAACGCTTCGTCCCAGCAGATGCTCCTGCGGGGTGCCGTGGATCATCACTCCGCCGCCCAGGTCGAGCAGGAATGCGCCGAGCACGCCCTTCTCTCTTCGCAACGGCGAGTTCCATGCCGGAATCGACTCGCCCGTCTCCAGGAAAGCCCAGTCCGGCTTCAGCCAGACCGGGTCCTTCTTCTTGCGGATGACGCTCATGATGCCGCGGGGAGTCTGGAACACCCACGTCCGGCTTCCGTGCCTCAGCGTGGTGTTCTTGCCGGTGGAGATGGCTGCCTCGAGCACGACTTTCTGCCCCCGCAGCAGTGACAGCCGGTTGCCGTTGGGATTGACGACGACGTACAACTCGCTGGTGAAGGCGGTCGCGAATTGCTCGGCCAGTTGCTTCACTGAGCTGTTGAGAGCCTCTATCTCCGGCCCCAGCTTGGGCAGTTCCAGCCGCATCACGACTGTCTCAGCCCGGGTCTTGTACATCCGGTAGGCCAGCCGGAAAATGTCCAGTCCGATGCTATCCTTGACCGGGAAATAGACCTCAGACCAGAGCATCACCAGCGCCGAAAGGAGGATGATGCCGATTGACTTGACCGGACTCACAAGGAAACGACAGATGCCGAACGCCGAGCGTAAAACCTAGGGCGTTCGGTTCGCGTCCGCTCCGGGTTGGGGATTCGTCGGTTGGCGGTCGGCGTTCGCGGTTTCACTGATGCCAGCGGGCATGCTTGCCGCGGACATCAACGTGGATGAACGCCCCGCGCGAGCGCGTACGGCTGTACCAGCCCACGCCGCCGACCAGTTCCGGATGCTTCCGCTCCAGCTCCTCGGCAAGGCCCGCCAGCAGCTTCGAGTCCTTCCGGTTCGACTGGCCGTCATGGTTCAGGTCGTCGAGGCAGCCGTCACCGTTGCCGTCAACGATGATGTCGGCCGCGCCGCCGTATATGTGGGCGCTGTTTCGCCCGTAACGTACGCGCCGGTTGAGCGCCGGCGGGCGGTAGCCGCTGAATACCGAGAACCGGTCGAAATTGAAGCCCCGGCTCTGCACCAGGTCGGTGAGCAGCTCCAGCTTGACGAGCAAATCCTCGCGCAGGACCGTGTACTTGGGGTAGCCGTCCATGGTCCGCGACACGAAATCCCGCAGCTTGTAGCGCGGCGACACCGGCGTGTCGATATTGTCGGGCGTGGTGACGATGAATCCCTTCGGCTTCCTGAAGTTCGGGAAATCGTCGATGGGCCTGGGGTACCTGCCGATCTTCACTCCCTTGAGATAGCCCCGCTGGTCGAGGCTGTCGTACGGAATCATCACGAAAGCGTTGATGCGCCGGACCGTGTTCCCCCCGGTGACCATCAGCGGGTAGAGCCCCGGCTCCTGCGGCGCTACCCAGCAGGTGGCATTCCCCATATCTACGAGTTCCCCGGCCGACGCGACCCAGCCGCTGCTGCCCGCGTCGTCCGAGGTCGCGAGGCGGAGCGTCTCTCCCGGCAGGACGAACCGTCCGATGTTGTCCCAGTAGAAGTCGGACCCGTTGACCCCGACCGTGAGCGTCGGCCTGAGCTTTCGCCTGGCTGTCGCGTCACTGAGCGTAGCGCCGGCCAGGATGCCGGCGAGGAGGACCCAGGAAACAATAACCGCGCGCAATGTTGCTCCTAAAATCAATCCGCCTCGACGGGCAGGTCCGGGTCGAAGGCGGAGGAGTATAGCCGCTGCAGCCAGCCGTGTCAATCCAACCCCGCACTTGCCGAACTGAGGCGGTTTCGCTAGATTCTCTCCAGGTTCGAGACGCAGGCATGGATTCCCAACTATCGAGGAGGCTTGATGAAGTCAGTTGTCGTACCGCTGTTGCTTTGCGCCGCTGTGCTCGCGGCCGGGCCGATGCCGGTGGGAGTAATCGACACGGTCGGCGGGACCACCTACGACGACCAGAACTCCGGACCGGCCCTGCAATGGGTAATCAACGACCCGGCCTACGGCATCCACGTTACCTGGATGTACGCGAACTCGGCCACGCCCTGGTCCGACCGCACCATGCAGTACAACTTCTTCGACCGGAACACGTCGGCCTGGAACTGGCTCGACCCCGACTTCATGGTTTCGGGCACCAACTCCCAGTTCCGCAAAACCGGGTTCGGGACCCTGGAAATCGACCCGGTCGACGGCTCGGCTCGCATCGCCGCCCACTACGCCGCCGGCATGCCGGGCTTCACCCCGGTCGTGGTTGATGACCTCGCCCCGGGCGCCGGTATCTTCAACGAGTGGCTCGGCGCTCCGTCCCTGACCGAGTACTTCCTGCCCGTCATGGCGATTCCGTCCGATGGCTCCACGAACCTGCTCCTAATCCGTTTTGCGGCGTCGGATAACCTCTACTACGCCCGTTCCACCACCTGGGGCTCATGGGACTCTCCGGTCTTCTGGAACGTCGCCAGCGCGTTCGGCCACAACCTCGTTGCCTCGCGCGCCTCGAACAGACTGCTCGCGACCTGGATGAGCGGCAACGGCGCCGACCTGGCGCTCTCCTACCGCTTCTCCTCTGACGGCGGCGCGAACTGGGATACCACCCGGAAGCTGACCCCGCCGTCGGTTTTCGGCACCGACTCGGGCACGGTCTGTTTCATCGGCGCCACCCCGCTGTTCGACAAAGACGACAACTGGCGGCTGGTGACAACGCTGGTGCCGCTCGTCACCGACTCGGCGCTCCAGAACCCGGCGCAGATCTGGGTCTACAACTCCGGCACCAGCGAATGGCACTTCATCCACGGTGCGGGCGCCCAGAACCTCTCCGGGGAAATCGGCGGCAACGCCGCCTACTGCGGCCGGCCCAGTCTCGGCCAGAACCCTACCAGCGGCGCCTTCTACTGCGCCTGGGAAGAATTCGACTCGACCAACTTCGAGCCCTCCACCGGTCGCCTCCGGGCCGACATCTTTGTCGCCTCGTCGCCGGACGGTACGACGTGGAGTTCGCCGACGCGTGTCACGAGTTCCGACGCTACATCGAAACGCTTCCCATTCCTGGCCAGGAACTGCTCGGGCGACTCGCTCGCGATCAGCTTCGAGCAGGACTCGATTGCCGGGTTCAACACCGGCGGCACCGGCGTCATCTCCCGTAACCCCATCTGCGTCTGGCGCGGAACCGTGTCAGGTGCTGTCTCCGAGCTCCGCCCTTCGCCCCTCGCTCCTCGCCCCTTGCTGACCGCAACCATCGCCCGCGGCGTCCTCAATCTGCAATCTCCAATCTCCAATCTGCAATCTGAAATCGTCCTCCTCGACGCGTCCGGCCGTACGGTCCTTTCTCTCCGCCCCGGCCCGAACGACGTCACCGCCCTGGTTCCCGGCATCTACTTTGTGCGTGAGGAGTCGCCGACCGCAGGCCGCGTTTCGCCGGCTGTCCGCAAAGTAGCAGTGCTGCGCTAGATGAGAAGACCCCCGCGATTGGTTCGAACCGGACAAAGCAAAGGAGTAGCCGGTGAAGTTCAGCAAGAGCGTATCCGAGATTGTCCGTGCCCGGCGCTCGTCGAGGAGCTATCAACCCGAGCCGATAGCCGAGGCCGCGGCCCGCGAACTTGAGGCCGCAGCCGGTTCGCTCGACCGGGGCCTTGCCGCCGAGCCCGCCCGGTTCGCGCTGGTCCGGTGGACCGACGAAGCTCGGCGCGAGGCGCGGCTCGGTGACTACGGAATCATCTCCCGCCCGAGGAACTTCCTGGTCGGGGCAATCCGAGGGTCTGACAAAGCTCATACAAGCTACGGCTACCTGCTCGAGCAGCTGGTGTTGAAGGCGACCGAACTCGGCCTCGGGACCTGCTGGCTGGGATACTTCGATCCGCGCTTCGCCGGCGAGTTCAAACCCGGGCCCGACGAGCTGATGCCTGCCGTCTGCGTTGTCGGCCCGACCACTGAGAACCCCGGAATGAAGGACCGACTGGTTCGCTCCGCGGTCGGTGCGACGCGACGCCGGAATTGGAGCGACCTGTTTTCGGACGGGAAGTTCGGGACGCCGCTTTCACCGGAAGCGGCCGGGCCCTATGCTGAGCCGCTGGAGACGGTCCGCCTGGCACCATCAGCCGGGAACACCCAGCCCTGGCGGATTGTCCGCGAAGCCGGTTCGGCGAGCTTCCACTTCTTCCTCAAGTCGATCAATGCCAGATACGACCAGCGGCGCCTGCACGACGTCGACGTCGGCATCGCGATGTGCCACTTCGAGTTGAGTTGCCGACAACTGGGCCTGGCCGGCGCGTGGACAGATTCGGCCCCGGGCTTCGACGTACCCGCCGGCGTTCGGCACATCTTCACCTGGCAGCCGGTCCGCTGATCGCGTTTCCGCACTATTCACCTGCCGCAAGCCACGAGCCGCGAGGCCTGCTGGACGTAGACGGCGAGCAGGCGATCACCGTCACGTCTGGCGCCGGCGCCAATGGCACGTTGAGCCCCGAAGTGTACTTTCAACGTTCGGCGTCGTGCTTGAAGCACGATGCATCAAGCGTCGTGACCAAGGTCGCCATAGCGCGCTAGACCGCAAGTCATCTGGCGACTTATCTCTCGGCCGGGGCACAAGAGGCCCGGCCGAGCAGATTGCTGGCCTAGCTGCAGAATCAACGGAAGATTCGACTTCCTAAGTCACTCGTGAAGTTGCCAGACAGGTCACACGACAAGTGACTACGAAAGTCACTCAGGAATAGACTGACCAAGTAACATGAAGGACGACTAAACCGGTGACACTTCCACTGACTCTACATGGAGCATGTCCCTCGGTTAGTTGAAATTCCTAGCGGCTCCCACATCACTTTAGGCAACTCTCTCTGTTGCGTCAATTTCTTTCGGTGACGCGGACCGTTCCAGTGCACTCAGCAATGCGGGGATGTGCCGGTAGCCATCTACGCACCGGAAGTGCTGCTCGGCATGTAGCAGCCCAGCTACACACCAGCGCCAGCGCATCTCGCCAGGGCGCCAGCGCTTC
>VGIR01000083.1 GCA_016867815.1 candidate division WOR-3 bacterium
AGGCGTACCTGGCGGCTGCGGTCATGAACCTCAAGTGCCTGGTGGCACACGGCGGCGGACGTCCGGCAGTGACGCAGGCCGCCCAACTGCTGCGGCGGGCAGCCACGGCAGTCTACTCAGCTATCAAGACAGCGCTCTGGCGACCGTCCCGCGTCACATCCGTGCTCGCGGTCTGAAATCACACCCCCAACAGTAGTTTCTCAACAGCCCCACACTTCCCTATTTTCCGTCATCCTTGCGGGGTCTGCCCCGCTTCTGGACGCCCAGCACACGGTCGAGTCTCGATTCCAAGGTTGAGAGGAAGGCATTGCCTCCGAGGGGCCGGCCGGTCATGGTCGTACGCCGGATCTCTTCGGCAGTCTCTTCCGGCTCGTCTCGCAGGTAGCTGCGGTACTTCCGTTGCTGCAGCTCCTCTGAGAGCCAGTCTGGCTCGTTCAGCAGCGGGTCGGCTTCACCGGTGACGTGGTGACGGGCGCTGGACCACCGGTAATCCCAGGCCAGACGCTCGGTCTGCGTGCGGACCGGGTTCCGGTCGATGTATCTCAGGACGGGCCAGAGGTACTCGTCTTTGCTTACCGGGCAGGAGTAGAACCGGTTCTGCCAGAGCCTGCCGCTCCGGTGCTGCTTCCGGTTGACATGCTGGGTGTAGACCAGGTTTGTGCCGGCAAAGCAGCGGGCAAGCGACTCAGGCTCGTGCGGTACCGCCAAAGCATGCACATGATTATCCATCAGGCAGTAGCCCCAGATGTCCACCCCGTACTTTCTCCGGTACTGGGCCAGCGTCCAGAGGTAGAACCGTCGGTCGTCATCATCAAAGAACACCTGGCTGCGGTTGTTCCCCCTCTGTGTGACATGGTGCGGCAATCCCACCGCCACAACTCGAGCTATCCTGGACATACCGCGAGCATACATCCCAGCCGCCGGGTGTCAAGAAAATAGGGAAGTGTCCCTGTTTTCGGAGCCCGGCGGCGTCAGTTGGTCAGGAAGTAGGAGACGATGTTGATTCCCACCCGAAACGCCTGTTCGCGCACTTCCGGCGGGTCTTTGTGGGCCGCGGTCCAGCCGTCCGAGATGTTAGTATTGAAAGTGTAGAACACGACCATGCGTCCGCCGACAAAGATGCCATAGCCGCGCGGCGGACCGTCGGCGTGCTCGTGGATCTTGGGGAGACCGGCCGGGAAGTCGAAGACCTCGTGGTAGACCGGGTGATCGAATCCGAGTTCCACAAGCTGGCTGTTCGGAAACACGCGCGCCATCTCGCGCCGGAATGATGCGTCCATCCCGTAGTCGTCATCGGCATACAGGAAGCCGCCGGTCTCAAGGAAATGACGCAGTCGCTTCACCTCGTCGTCCGTGAGACTGATGTTGCCGTGCCCGGTCATGAAAAGGAAGGGGTATTGGTAGAGCTTCTCGTCGAGCAGGCTGATCTGCGCCTCATCGGCAGAGACTCTGATGTTTGTCCGAGAGTTGATCTCTCTGGCCAGGTTGGGAACCGCATCCGGGTCATTGTACCAGTCTCCCCCGCCGCCGTACTTCAACCGGGCTATCTGCAGTTGCGCTCCCGCGAAACCACAGATGAGAAGAACCAGAAGCAGAGTCTTACCACCAAGGCACGAAGACACGAAGAGGACACCGGAATTCCGGTTCCGGACCTTTGTGTCTTGGTGTCTTTGTGGTGACACTTCCGGGCCGGGCTAACCTCTGGCGAGTTTGTCGCGCAGGTTCTTGACCGCCTGCAGGCAGGAATAGGGAACCGTAACCGAACCAAGGTAGACCTTGCCCAGCTTCCGTCCGCCGTGGCAGTCCGAGCCGCCGGTCATCAGCAACCCGTTCTTGGTCGCCAGCTCGCGGTAGTGGTCGACGTTCCGGGGGGCGTGGTCCGGGTGCCAGACCTCGATGCCGTCTGCTCCGGCCGCAATCGTCGAGTAGACAGCGGCGTCGTTGTGATACGTCCCGGGATGGGCTACCACGGCCAGGCCCCCATGGCGATGCACGAAGTCCACTGCCTCTTTGGGCGTCAGCTGCATCTTGGGGAAGTAGGCCGGGCCATCGTACCCGATGTAGCGCTGGAATGCCTCCTCGATGGTCCGAACCGCGCCGGCTTCGACCAAGGCCTGCGCCACGTGCGGCCGTCCGGTCGCCGCTCCCTGTGCCTGCGCGCGCACCTGTTCGACGGAGATATTGACCCCGAGCTCCTTCATCTTCGTGACCATCTTCTCCGACCGCTCCGCCCGTTTCTGCCGAACCATCTCGAAGAACTCCTGCACACCCGGTTGCGTGTAGTCAACGTAGTATGCCAGTACGTGGACGTCGACGCCGTTGGTATTGCAGCTCAGTTCAACACCGGGCACGACTTCCAGCTGGTGCTGCCTGCCCGCGGCGATGGCGCGGTCAACGCCCCCAACCGAGTCGTGATCGGTGATGGCCACGGCGGTCAGCTTCAGCCGCGCTGCTTCCGCGACCAGTGCCTCGGGCGTGAACAGCCCGTCGGAGAAGATGGTATGGGCATGGAGATCAACGAGACCACTACTCTCCACTGGTGGTTGCCGGAGTTGGCTCATGGACACCTGCTCAGGGCCGCACTGCGCTCAAGGCCGGCCAATGCCGAATTCTCAATTCCCAATGACCGACGAATGACCAGCGACGAAAGACCTCCGGCTCGGCTGATCGGCTAGGAATTGGGAATTGACAAGTGGTCATTCCCTCAGTCGCCCATTCTCTTGGCGACTGTGTTGCCGTACTCCTTCACCAGCGCATCCATTTCCGATGCCATCTCATCCATGGTCTCGCGTTTCGCCGCCACCCAGGCCTCGTCCTTGATGCCGGAGAGATTGGTGAGGACGTTGAGACGCGCACCCCGGAAACAGGAATCCAGATTCATCGTCCCGACGCCGGCGTCGGTGATCGAGTTCTTGTTGCCGTACTCGACGATAGGCCGGCACTGCTTGAGCACGTCGAGCGCGAGCTTCATGGTCTTGAAGGGGATCTCGGCCGCAACCTTGAGGGCCTCGCTGACCGCTTTCGCTCTCTCCTGCTTCTCCGCCTCAGTCATCTTCGGCAGCCGGTACGCGCTCATCACCTTCTTGAACGACTCCGCGTCCTCGTCAATCAGCGTCACGAACCGCTCGCGCAGTGGCAGCAGCCGGTCGCGCACCGCCGACAGCTCGTCGGAGAACTCCTCGTAGCCCTTCTTGCCCGCGGTCAGGTTGGCGACCATCGTCATCAGGGCCACGCCGACTGCTCCGTTCAGCGCGGCGGCCGAACCCCCGCCCGGGGTCGGCGCGGACGAAGCCAGGTCGTTCAGGAAATCGGGCAGACCTTTGGCCGGCACCAGCCGGTTCTCGAGAATCTGGTCCTTCTTGAAGCCGTTTAGCTGCAGGAAGTAGCGCGCGCTCGCGTTCAACGCTCCCTGCGGCACGAGACCGACTATCTCCGACTCGATGACGTTCACGCCCCACCGGGCTGCCTCGCGTTTCACGGTCTCGAAGACCCGGTAAAGCGGCGTCTTCGTGTAGTCGGTCATGTTGATGGAAACCTGAACGCACCCCTTTTCCTTGACCTCGAACCCGAGCGCCTTGGCATATCGGAACCCGCCGTCGCGGAACCGGATAGCCTTGGCGACGCGCTCGGCCACCTTCAGGTCGGTCGTGGCCAGGTTGACATTGTAAGCTACGAGCGGCGCACGGACGCCGACGACCGTGGCCCCGGCGGTCGAATGCAGTTCCGGTCGGCCGAAATCCGGCGCCCGGTCCGGGTCGGTGCGAATCGCCTCCCGCAGGCCCTCGAACTCGCCGCGCCGTATCTGGGCAAGGTCCACCCGGTCCGGCCGGGTAGCTGCCAGTTCGTAGAGGTAGGTCGGAATCAGCAGTTCGTCGGCAATCCTCTTGGCCAGGCGCTTGGCCATTTCGATGCACTCCTCGACGGTCGCGCCCGAAATCGGCACGAACGGCACGACGTCGGTCGCGCCCATGCGCGGGTGCTCGCCCTGGTGCTGGTTCAGGTCAATCAACTCGGCCGCGGCCTTCACCGCCTTGAAAGCGGCGTCGAGCACCGACTCCGGCTCGCCGACAAAACTGATGACCGCCCGGTTGTGGTCGGAGTCCATTTCCTGGTCGAGCATGGAAACGCCGTTGACCGATTTGATAACGTTGACAATCTTCTCGATTACCTCAGGCCGGCGTCCCTCGCTGAAGTTGGGGACGCACTCGACTATCTTGCGCATCGCGAAGGCTCCTCTCTAGGTGGTGATAATGCCCTGCCGGAAGGGGAATCTTACCCGCCCGGCCCGCCAAGTCAAACCTGCGCCCCGAAAAGCGCCGCGCCGCCCTGAGGCGGCGCGGCAATCCTGTGGCGTTCAGCTACTTCTCGGACCAGAGCCCAATAAGACAGCCCCACGGGTCGAGCAGCGACCCGGCAAAGCCCATCCCGCCACCGATGTCTGACTTCGGCTGGCCGACCTTGCCGCCGAGAGCAACCGCCCGGTCCAGCACGGCTGGCATGTCGTCTACCCCGACGTACACGCGGATCGCCGGCTCGGGCATCTTGTCGACCTTCATCAGTGCGCCCCCCGTGCTCTCGCCGGAATCGAACAGGGTGTAGTCGCCGGCTTCGCCCCACGACTGGAACTTCCAGCCGAACAGCTTCTCGTAGAACTCCTGCGCACGCTTCATGTCTACGACCGGTATCTCCCAATGTACCAGTTTTGGCATTACTGCCTCCTTATCGTTCGGTCATGAGCACTTTGACCACGCGCGCCGACGAGTCGGTTCGTGCGATGACGAAGTAGGCCCCGGCCGGCAGCCGCCGTCCGGCCTGGTCGCATCCGTCCCAGACTGCGCTTCCGGACGCGGACAGCCGGATGTCACGCACGCGCCTGCCGGTCGCGTCACGGATCTGCAACCCGCCCGAAGACGTACCGCGCGTGAGACAGACCGTCAGGGCGCGCCGGAAGGGATTAGGGGTGACTTCCAGGCGCGGCATACGTACCGACCTGAATTCAGTGATGCCGACCTGACCGTCAATCCGCAGCCTGGCCATCACGTCGCCGCTGTTGTAGGCGAACCAGCGCACGGTCGGAGAACCGAAGTACGACCGCCGGTCAATCGGCGTCTCCCGGTCCTCCCCTATCTGCGGACTGACGGCCCGCGCCTGCCAGAATGCCACGAGCCAGAGGTCGACATCTGTGTTCAGCAGCGTGTCGGCCGTGATGTCAATCCAGGATTGCGGCTGGCTGGCCCCAACCGAGTCGGCCAGCAGGTAGGGGTTGCTGACCTGGGGGGCGTCCCCAGAATCCGGGCAGACGACGACCCGGCTGAACCGGGTCGTGTCATCGACGAAGACACGAGCTCCACGCAGATGGAACTGACCGTAGGGAACCGAGAATCTGACCGCCCCGGCCCACTCGTTCGTGGGCGAGCCATTCTTCATGTACCACGCGTCCGGCTCGCCGTCGTCGTACCTTAGCTCGCCGGCGTACGAACCTACCAGCTCGGTTCGCAGCGTGTCGTTCGCGGGGAACTCGTCGCCGCTCAGAGAGGTGACGAGTTCAAGCTCGCAACTCTCCTCTGCCGGCACCCAGGCCGGGAACAGGAGCAGTTTCTCGGCCAACGGAGCCAGGTCGGTCACCGTTGTCTCCGCCTCGTAGCCTGCGCCGATGCTCAGCGTCACCGGGAAGGTGGCGGCGCTCCGGCCGGGATTCCACAACTTCACCAGCGGGGCAACGCTGTCCCCGACAAAAGCCTGCCCCACGGGCCGCAGGACCAGTGACGGGCAGACGTCCTTCTGCAAACGGTAGAACCTCACGGCCAGGCTGTCGTGCAGCAGGTTCTGCCCCGGAGTGCCGTTGCGCAGGTACTCAAGACCAATCAGCCCGGAATCGTTCTCGATACCAACTGAACAGGAATCCGACCCCAGCCGTGTTGCCGGGGGCACACGCAGATACTGGAAGAGCGCACTGCCACTCGTATCCAGCACGACCTGGAACGTGCAGCTATCGCGGGAGCTATGGAAAGGAACGTTCAGCCAGGTGACTACGAATCGGCCTTGCGCGGTGTCCGCCAGGTAGTAGACCGATCCGCCCTGCGCCGGGTCGAGGTCAGCCCACAGCGGGGCCAGCAGGCTGTTGGGATCGCGCGTGTCCGGCACCGGGAAGTGGTGAAACTGGTGGCTTTCCGACGTGAAACTCAACCAGCCATTGGAGCAGACCCGCACCGAGTCGTAGAGCTTGCCGTAGAAACCATGGCTGAACCCGAGGGCAAACGGCCCCTGGTTGTCGTCATCGCCCAGGGTGATCTTCGTGCCCGTGCCGGCAATGTCGATCCAGTTGAACGCCGGCCCGCCCGGCCCATCCGAGTCAATCCAGCGATAGCCGCCACGGTCCGGCCCGCTTGCCACTACCAGCACCGGCAGCAGCAGGAGAACGAGATAGCGGTTCATCTTACCCCCAGATACACGACTGACCTGGTCAATGACCTGCCTCCGCCCGTGAACCGGCAGAAGTAGACACCGGGGCTCAGGCTCCTGCCTGATTGGTCGGTCCCGTCCCAGAAGACGCGGCACTGCCCGGCGCCCGGAGCCGCCAATCGCTGCACGACTCTGCCTGAGCGGTCCAGTAAGGCCACGACTGCGTCTGCCGGCCGGTTGGCTGCCAGGCGCATGGCCAGGCGGCCACGGAACGGGCTGGAGCCGATTGTCGCCCAACGCTCGGGCAGAACGCCGCCCGGCGTCTCGGCCACCCCCAGGTCCCAACCATACAGACGCACGGTGGCGTCGACGAGCACCATCAAGTTACCCTGCTCTTCGTTCGAGAAGACCGCGTAGTGATTGCCCGGCTCGGACAGAACCAGGCTGTGATTCGCCGCCGTCAGGTTCTCGTCGTTCACGAATGCGCGGAATGGCTGGTCGCTGAGATAGCCCAGGAACTCGGGTTGAGAAGCAATGAAGAAGTCGGCCGCGCCCGGCGTATCGACAAGAGCGTATTCGTTGTAGCCGCCGGAGTTGAAGCAGTCATAGCCATAGACGACTTCCCGGGCTGCGGAATAGCTCACGTCGATTCGGAACCGGTCAAGCGGCGTCCCGCTGTCGGACGTAATCGCCAGCGATTCGAGCCTGCCCGACAGCGTGCAGGCGTAGAAGAAGCTGCTGCCGGGGGTCGCCGCAGCCGAGTCGATAATCTTGCCCGCTGCGACGTCACCGAGAGGCCCGCTGAGAGTCAGGTAGTAGTTCTGGTTGTCCCCAAGGACCGTGGTGTAGCGCCCGCTGCGGTCGGTGACACCAAAGAAGCAGTTGATCATGCCACCGCCCCATGCTTCGCTTGAGAGCTTCACGATTTCACCATCTACCGGCCTCAGGCACGAATCGTAGACCTGCACCGTCAGCGTGCAGACGTCGCTGTAGGTGCCGATGACGCTTCGCTGCCAGCCGTCGTTGCGCCAGTCCCAGATGGCCGAGCAGTCTTTGCTGCCGCCGTACTTCTTCTCGTACGCGCAACCCGAATCAGCGATGTGCGTGGTCGGGTCATTGGCGTAGGGTATGAACAGGTTGTCCCACCATACCTCGTTCCAGACGTGGTCCTCGTTGATATCGTTCACCCCGCCGCAGGGAATAAGCGCGGTACGGGCTGCGGCCTGCAGCAGGTCCTGCATCTCCCCGCAGTTGCCGTTGTGCTCATGGGCGATGGTGACCGGCTGAATCGGCCGGTTGCCTTCGGCGCCGCGCGGCATGGTCAGCGCGGCCCAGCGCCCGACCACGGCCACCGCCTGCATCGTATCCTCGAACCCGCCGCCCCACGCGTGCTTCCGGCCGTCCCAGAACAACTGCGTCGGGGCGAGCTTCTCCCGCAGCAGCGGGTATCCGGAGTCATTGCAGTAGAACAGGTACTCCCGCCAGAAATAGTCCATCACGTACTGCGGCAACTCGTCGGTCCCTTTGGGCATGATGACCCACCAATAGTAGATGTCGCGCGGAATCTCCACCCACGTAGTCTCACTCTGTACGCGGACACGGTACTTGGTGGTAGAGTAGTAGTCGCCACCCTGCATGGCGTCGCCGTAGTCGACGATGTCGACGTACTGCAGTTCAGGGTCAACCTGATACGCCTGCTGGACATTGTCGGCGAGAATCTGCGCGTTCATCGAAGACAACGTCCCCGGAGCCAGGTGCGCGACCTGAAAGCAGATCTCGTCATAGTACCGTTTGTCCGGGCAGTTCAGAATGACCTCCGCGTAGCGGCTCTGCTGTGCGGCACCGAGTCGGCGGAACTTGTCGGCCAGGTCGTCCTGCAGCCAGTCGGGCGCGATCGCCACCGCCATCTTGGCCGAGTCGTTCAGGAACTCAGGCAGCAACGTATCACGCAGAGACTCGGTGGCGCTGTCGAACACAACCGCCATCCGCTGACCGGCCGGTATCATCGCGTGCATAACCATCGAGTCGATGAGAGTCCAGCCGGAGTCGGAAGGCAGCAGCCTGAGTTCAGAAGCCGGAGCAACGACGGCCGGAGGCTGACCCGGGACAGCGAGGCGCGTGTCTTCGCCGCTCACTACCGGCTCAACCTTGACCGTTACGCCCGGCCCAACCGCCAGAGCCGGAGAAATCGAACAAAGGAGGATGAAGACAATAGCCTGTTTCATGCCCAATAATCTTCCCGAAACTCTCTCTTGTCAAGCCGGAACCGATGCCACAGGAACCGGGATGGGGTTCACCACCAAGGCACAAAGACACCAAGAGGAAGAGCAGAATGCAGTACGACGGATCCGAACTGCAGACGCCAGCGTCCGGAGTCGAGGTGTCGCCTACCGCGCCAGGAGGACCTTGGCGATTCGGCGCCCGGACTGGGTGCGGGCTTCGATGAAGTAAGTTCCTGCAGGCAGACGGCGGCCGTGGTCGTCGCTACCATCCCAGACCGCAATACGTGCCGCCGGCAGTCGGCGCACGACCCTGCCTTCCGCGCCATAGATACTCAGCCGAGGCAGTTCGCCACCCGCGCCATACCGGATCTGCGTACGGTGTAGAAACGGATTGGGCCAGACGTCAAGACCCGGGAAAAGCCCGGGCGCGGCTTCCACTCCGGCCACTGTGACTGGGGGACCGCCGCCGGTCACGCTGACGTCGTCAATGTAGAAACCCTCGTCAACCGTGTCGCCGTCGCTGACGAAAGCCAGTCTCAGTCCAATCTGCTCGCCCACCCCGAGCCACGACAGGTCGTACTTCTCCTCGACCCAGCGGCTTTCATTCACGAGTGGTCTAGTGGTCAAGTGGTCTAGTGGCCTAGTGACCGAATTGCCGGACTCCGGTTCGTTGCTGGACGAAAGCGGGGACACTGGGCCGGGGGATCGTGGTCTAGCGGTCGAGTGGTCTAGTGGTCTAGTGGCGGACTTCCGGAGTTCGTGTTCCTCACTTGACCACTGGACCACTGGGCCACTGGAACACTTCTTTCCCAGTGCTCCCCCGGTGCCGAGGAAGTCGAGGGTCTCCTCCGACCCTTCCCGCATGACGATAACACGTATGCCGTCGACTCCATAATTCGGCGTCTTGAACCAGCGCCAGAACCGGAGCGTGCAGCCTTGGGGTACGAAGAACGGGGCCGTCATCAAAGACGCGTCCATGCGGTTGTCGTACAGCCGCGACCCTTCATTCCCGCAATACCATGCGTGCGCGCCGGAGTGCGCTCGGAACGACGTCAGGTGCCAAAGGTCACCGGCTCCGGCGTGGCTCCACTTCGCCTCTCCCGATTCCATGTTGTCGGAGAATCCGTACTCGCCGACGAGCAACTCGAACGTATCGCGTCGAGTGAAGCCGTCCGCGTTCGCCTGCAGCTCCATCAACGCCACATGACCGGGCGGGCATGCGCCCGACGCCGCAAGCTCAAAGCTCTCACTGCTACTGGCATAGGAGAGGGGCCCGACTTCGCCATACCAGGCGCTGTCCTTCACAACCGTGACAAGACCGTCGAGGGAGACAAGCCTGCACCAGGTAGAGTGGCCGTACCCATACCCCTGGTTCTCAAGCCGAACGCTGAGGCCGCGTGTGGCACCCGGCAGCAACGGCGGCGCACACAGCCACGTACGGTCGAGACCTATGGCGGGCACACCGACCTGGATCACCGGCACGAACGTCCTGATCACGAAGCACCCGAACAAGTCGAGTCTGAACTTCAGAGCCGCGCCATCCTGGGCAGCAGCCGCGACCACCACCCGGAAACCGGAATCGACCCGAACCGAGTCGCCGGGTTCGAGATCCGGAGCGGTTGCCTCCGAGTCGAGCAGAGTGACGCGGGTATCGACCGTGTTCAGCCTGATGATCACCGGGCACGACACCGCGTTGCCGCTGTTTCTCAGCAGGAGTGACAGCGCGAGCGTCTCGCCCGGGTTGGCGACGCCGTCGCCGTTGCCGGCCCGGTCGTCAATGTGCCAGTCCGCCAGGTCAACGTAGTCTCCGCTGTCGCACCCGATACTCCCCTCGTACGGCACGAAGTTGTGGGCGGTTGCAGTCAGGTCGAGCCGGCCGGGGGTCCTTGGCTCCGCATCGAGCCAGACCCGACCCGCACCATCGGTCCGGCCCCGGCTGTAGACCTCGCCCGGCTTGGCCAGGCAGACGAGCGCACCGGGGACCGGTGCGCCGGCACTCGTCACCCAGAACTGATATCTTCCCGAGCCGATACCAACCGCCGTCGGCCCGGTCAGGTCGAGGTGCTGCGGCTGCGCGGTCCAGACGGGCATCTCCGGGTCGCCCATCAGATTGACAGTGTACTGGTGCCAGCGATAAACGTTCTGGTCCCGCGAGAACGGCGCGTAGTGCTCCTTGGCCGCGCTCAGAGCGTCGCCGACGCGGTAGAGGCCTTCGCCCGTGATCGCTTGCCAGAAACGGCTGTCATACTTGTCCGAGTACCCGAAACCGGGATTGCCGGGAGAGCCCCAACCATACGACGAGTTACCGATAGTCGCGACCGTACCGCCGTTCGGGTTGGTGACGAACGCTTCGCCGATGCTGGTGAAATCGAACGCGGTCGTCCAGCAGCCAATGGAATAGAGGACGCCCGGCCCGGCGTTGGTGATTGTGTCTGCGTCCGCCGTGCGCATCCGGTTCGCCGACCCGCCGCACTGCATCACGTCAACCCAGCCGTGGCCATCGTGGTTCAGGAAGTTCTGGTTCTCACGCATCGCCTGCATCACACTGGAGCGCGTCTCGTTACCCAGGCTCTGATAGAGCTTGGTCAGGCTGTAACCCGAGGCGAACGACTGTCGCTCAATCTTGTTCTTGTGCACGCCCATGTCGGTGTACGGGTTCTGCCACAACACCTCGGCGAAGAACAGACCTTTGTTCTGATAGCCGGGCACCGTGGCGTGCTCATAGTCGAGCACCTTGCGCACAAACGTCGACGCCTGCGGAACATCGTTCACCGGCGCTCGGCCCACGCTGAAGTCCGCGTAGAGGTCAATGGAGTCCGACACCTCACCGAACACGTTGTTGCTGTTCGCATCCCACGAGCCGTCGAGGTCGGCGAAGTACAGGTCGCAGGGCAGCGAGTCCTCGCGTGGGTCGGCTCCCCATTCCGATGCCATCGCAAACGCCTTGCGGAACGGAACCACGCCCACGTCCCCGCCGAGGAGCACGTACTTCACGCCCGAATCAGCCAGAGTCTTCAGGTAGTTTCGCAACTGCTCAGGCTGGTCGCGGCCGGTGTAGTTCGCGTAGACCCAGTCCATCGTACGCACGACCGCCGGAACACCCTTCTGCGTCTTCCAATCCGCCAACCGCTGGAACGCAGTAGCCATCTCCGCACCCGTCACAATCACGTACTCAAAAGAGCCAAACGCCTCCTCACCCGCGCTTCGCTCCCCCTCTCCTCTGACAGGAAAGGGCTGGGATGAGGAGTAACTTCTGCCTTCTGCACTCTGCCTACTGACTCCTGACCTCGGTTGGACCTCAACCTCAACCTTGACCTTCCGACACACTTCGATCCGTCCCTCCGCTCCAATGTACCGCACCGGATAGACCAGCACCTGTACGAAGGTGGAATCATGCCTGTAGCTCGTCCCCGTCCAGCGCACGGGCATGGATGGATAGGCCGAATGTGACTCATAGATGGCCGGATTGGGATGCGTGAATCCGCTTCCGTCCTCACCCGTCATTTTGACATTTGCATTCTGCAGTTTGAATTCTGACTTGCGTCCGAGATCCGTGCCCGCGATGAGCACCTGCTGCCGTTGTGCTGGCAACACGTTGTGCGTGCCCGGAAGCGACTGCCAGAATCCAATCTCAAACGTCACTGCGGTGACATTCTGGTATCCGGGCAGCGCTATGACGACCGGCTCCACCGGCAACTGCGGCGCGCCCGGCTCATCGCTCACGTCCATTCGCTCGCCCAGCACGACCTCGTAGCCCGCGAGTAAATCCGGGGACTGTCCCGACGTGGACTGTCCCCTTGGATTTCCGAACCCGGCCTGCTCAGCCGTGACGAGTGTGAACTGGCTCGGCCTGAATGTGAGGTTTTCGCTGTGCACGACTGACCGCGCGCTAGCGAACGCCAGGCACAAAGCCAGAAGACTGCGGGCGGCTGTTCTCGGTCTCATATCAGACGGTCCCATACATTATAGACGCCGGCAACAGCACAGGGAAGCAGAATCGGCCCCGAACGTCCACAGACTCCTCAGACTTCGCAGACTAGGTTCCAGGTCCCCAGACATTCCGAAATGAGTGGGGCAGAATTCGATGGCCCATTTGAGGCGGGCCGCATCAGTCCAGTTTAGTATAAGTCCCCCTCGAAACCGGCCTGGAAATCGCCTAACTGGATCATTAGCAATTAGTTACTACGGAGAGCACTAAATGTTTGACAGCTTGAGGTCATGTTGCCGCATATCGGACGTGCTCTTCCGCAAAGTAACTCCTGACCACTTCTGGCTGGCGTTGCCGGCTGCGTAGGTAGGATCGGGCC
>VGIR01000084.1 GCA_016867815.1 candidate division WOR-3 bacterium
GCGCCAGGGATTGACCAGCGCATACTCCTGCTCCCGGCGCTCGACCTTGACGCGCTGGTTGATCGTCAGGTAACATCAATCGTAGCAGCAATGCGCAAAGGGGGTCACGATGTGCCCGGGCCGGCCCGTTGATGAAGGCGGTGAGGATGCGCACCTTCCGGTAGCCGAACGTTCGACGTTGGTTGGGAGCCCGCTCGGACATCCTGAGCCCGAAGTAGGAGAGACCCAGCGCGACCGCGTCCGAGGCGTCGTGGATTGAGTCGGCGACGAGGGCTAGCGAGTTGGCAATCAGCCCGAAGATGAGTTCGGCCACGGCGAACCCGAGGTTCAGGACGATAGATACGATGAGGCTTCTGCCCTGACGTGCGTGGCCGTGGTCGTGATGGTGGCCGCTCATGCTGTGGGAGATGTTAGGAACATCCGCGCCGCCGCGCAAGTCGCGCAGAGTTGACGGTCGCGGCTTGCAGCATAGACTCTGGGAGTGAATCGGCCTTTGTGGCGGCAGCCGGAGTTCTGGACAACGGCCGGCGCCGTACTGGCACTGACCATCGGGCACTATGCGGCGCCAACCCACGATCCGTTCTGGCACGACCTGTTCCGCCGGCTCTACTATCTGCCGATAATCTTGGCCGGGTTCCGTTTCGGACTGGGAGGCGGGCTGGCGACGTCCACGGCCATATCGCTTCTCTTCCTGCCCCACGTCCTGATGATGAAACACATGCTTCCCCGCCAGGCGAGCGAGGCGGTGTTTGAGATTCCGCTCTACCTCGTCGTCGGCGTCGTGACCGGCGTTCTCTCCGACCGGCAGCGTAAGGTGAGCGAGTCTCTGCGTCACGCCGAGCGGCTCAAGTCTCTCGGCGAGATGGCCGCAGGAATGGCGCACGAGGTGAAGAACCCGCTTGCCGCGATCCGCAGTTCTGCCCAGATACTCACCGAGCGGCTTTCAGGCAAAGAGGCGGAGTTCGCTCGCATCGTCGTCAGCGAGGTCGACCGTCTCAACCGGGTGGTCAACGAGTTCCTGGATTACGCCCGCCCGGCACCGCTGAAGCGTGAGCCGGTTCTGCTCAGTGCGCTGCTCGATTCATGCCTGGAACTGCTGGCGCCAGTCATTGCTCAGGCCGGAATCAGGGTGAAACGGGCCTACCCGCAAGGCGAGCGGCAGGTCAACGCCGACTCGAACCAGTTACGCCAGGTTTTCCTGAACCTGGTTCTCAACGCGGTGCAGGCGATGCACGCCGGGGGCGAGGCAACGCTCGAATTGAGGCAGCAGGGCGGTTCTACGCTGGTCCTGGTGCGCGACACCGGGTCGGGGATTCCCTCCGACAAGCTGCGGCGGGTGTTCGAGCCGTTCTACAGCACCAAGCCGGGCGGAACCGGGCTGGGGCTGCCGATTGCCAATCGGATCGTGTCCGAGCACGGCGGCAGACTGGTGATTGAGAGCAGGCCGGGAGAAGGTACGACCGCGACCGTGACTCTGCCGGAGGAGTAGGATGCGTGATGAGGCCAACGCTGCACACTAGAACCTGCTCCTCACCCCAGCCCTCTCCTCTTGGAGGAGAGGGAGGAGCGGAGCGAGGGTGATGAGTCTATGAGACATCGGGTTCTGGTAGCGGATGACGACAAGAGCGTCGCCCAGGTCGTGAAGTTCCTCCTGGAGGAGGAGGGGCATGACGTGGTCGTCGTCGGGAGCCTATCAGAGGCAAGAGAGCAGTTCCGGCACCAGGGACAAGATCCGAATTGCCTGAGCGCAATTCGGTCATGTCCCTCGTTCGACCTTGTTGTCACCGACCTGAAACTCCCGGATGGGACCGGCCTCGACGTGCTCAGGCTGGTCAAAGAGGCAAGCCCGGACGTGCCGGTCGTCCTGATAACGGCGTTCGCGACGGTGAACACTGCGGTCGAAGCAATGAAGCTCGGGGCGTTCGACTACGTCCAGAAGCCTTTCGACAACGACCGTCTGAAGGGGCTGGTGGCCAATGCCCTGCGCCTGCGGGACCTTAAGATCGAGAATACCAGACTGCGGGACGAGGTCGTCGGCCGGCATGGTCTCAGTGCGATTGTCGGCGCGAGCCCGCAGATGGAGAAGGTACGCGAGATGGTGCGGCTGGCAGCGAAGAGCGATGCGGCGGTGATGGTCCTGGGCGAGACCGGAACAGGTAAAGAACTTGTCGCCCGCGCCATCCACTTTCTCGGGCAGCGGGCGGCGAAGCCATTCGTGGCCGTGAACTGCGGGGCGATTCCCGAGAACCTGGTAGAGAGCGAGCTCTTCGGCCACAAGAAGGGCTCGTTCACCGGCGCGACGAGCGACCGGGACGGCCGGTTCGCGCAGGCCGACGCCGGCACCATCTTCCTAGACGAGGTGACCGAGATGAAGCGCGACCTGCAGGTGAAGCTGCTGCGGGCAATCGAGGCGCGCGAGATCCAGCCCGTCGGCAGCACCGATACCCTGAAGGTGGACGTGCGCATCATCAGCGCGACCAACCGCGACCCGATGAAGTGCGTGCGCGAGGGCGAGTTCCGTGAAGACCTATACTACCGCCTGAATGTCTTCACCCTGCCGATTCCGCAGTTACGCGAGCACCGGCAGGACATACCTGAACTGGTCGCCTCCTATCTGGTTCAGCGCGGATATGGGCCGGAGGCCGTCAGCAAGGAAGCGCTGGAGCTGCTGGCCGAGCACGACTTCCCGGGCAACGTGCGGGAGCTCCAGAACGTGATTGAGTCCGGGCTCATTCTGAGCGGGGGAAAGCCCGTAGTCCCCGAAGATATCGCGGAGAGGCTAATGCCTCAAGCTTCAGGCCTCAAGCCTCAAGCTCCGAGCATACCGGATGACGGTCTGTCACTGGCTGACGTGGAACGCAGCCATCTTGAGGCAGCGTTGAAGAAGACCGGCGGCAACCAGTCGCAGGCCGCGCGTCTGCTCGGCATCTCCCGCGCCACGCTGATCTACCGCATGAAGAAGCACGGGCTCATGTAGCCCGCGCTGTCTGTCTGCAGACAGCAACTGTAGCATAACAGACAATCGCGCCGGAGCCCGGCGTTCCTGGCATTCACAACTCTCGTGGCAGCGTTGCTTGCAGGAGGTGCCGGGTTGGTACGCTTCGTGCAATCCCGCTGGCGATGTGTTCAAGCAACAGCCAGAACTGGGCAGTGACCCTGACGACTCTGGGTTTGTTTGCCGGCCTCGTGGTCGCATCCATTGTCCTGCTAGTGAAGTCGCTGAACTCGAAGGAGATCGAGAATGAAGAAGATTAGCCTGCTAGTTGCCGCGCTGGCCGCAATCACCCTGGCCAGTACAAGTTTGAAACTGGGCGGTGCCATTTACCCGCGCTATGCGCTTTCCGACAAGCAGAGCACGTTCGAGTTAATGGGGGCGGAAGCCACCATCCAAAGCCAGGTGACGAGCGAAACGCGGGACATCATGTACGCAGCACTGCAGGTCTACACCGGCGGCGTCATGAGCGGTTGGTTCAAGGGTATACACTTCGGCGAGGCCTATGCGATGTTCCCCCTGGGACTGTCTCTGCCGACAATCAAGGTCGGCCAGGCAGTTGTTCCGTTCGGCCTCCTTGAGACCTATGACATTCACACGCAGATTGTGCAGACAACTTATGCCAGGTCCCTGGGTCTGCGCCTCGATCCTGGACTTGGCCTGACGGGCGTGCTCGGGCGGACCGGCTACGCACTTTGGTTGTCCAATGGAAATGGACCGGACAGAATGGACAATGACAAAGGGAAGGTCGTAACTGCCCGAGTCGCGCCCCGATTCCTTCTCGGCAATGCCGACCTGACCTTCGGATTAAGCGGCCTGTGCGGCTCGCTGCCCTACTGGAGCATCGACTCGCTGGCAAACTTCCCCAAGGGCCCCCAGTCCTATGCTGTGAAATACCGGCTCGGACTAGACAACACCGCGGACTGGGGGCCCTTGACTTTGCGGCTGGAAGGCGTGGCCGGGAAGGACTCGGCGCTTTCAGGCGCAACCGTGTTTGGCTACTACGCCGAGGCAAGGTACGCGTTCGTCTCCTGGCTCGAAGCGCTGGCGAAGTACGACGGCTGGCACGCGAACGGGGGGCAGCTGAACAACCTCAGCACGGGTCTGAACTTCTACCCGCCCAACACCTCGGCGTTTGAAATCCAGACCACATACCAGATTGACTTGTCGAAGACGGCAGCAGGCAATGAGAACAACTGGAAGTTCATCACTCAGCTGGTCGTTCGCATATAGCGTCATCGGCCTGCTGCTGGCAGCGAGCGCGGCCTCGGCCTCGCTCTGCGTCTGGCGGCAGCCGGATGCGGATATTGCCGGGATATTCGGCTCCGGCAGCTACAAGACCGTCTTCACTGACATCTCCGACTCCCTGAATCTGAAGATCGAGAAGCGGTTGGGCTTTCCGCTGGATCCGGACGAGACCCAGTTCAAGTACTTCCCCGTGTTCCGGGGGACGAAGCGGATCGGGACCGTCATGACCCATGCCGGCAAAGGGCAGTTCGGCGCCATCGAGATCGTTACGGCAGTTGTGTCCGGCGACTCCGGTCCCGTCATCAAGGAAGTTCGCGTGCAGCGGGACCGGGAGAAGGCCAAGGCAGCGCTGCGGAGCAAGGAGTTTCTGGGACAGCTCAAGGGCATGTCGGTGAATGACGAATTCCTGATATCTAATGACGGATCAGGATTGAGGACGGCGGCCCCGGGTGCGGAGAAGGCTTCACAGGCGATCGCGACCGCGGCCCGTAAACTGCTCATCGTCTACGATGAGCTGGGCCGGCCCTGATGCGCAGAGCTGAGCATCCATAGCACCATGGCACAAAGGCACGGAGCATACCCGTCGAGGCGGACCTGGCTCGGTCTGAGTGAACGCCCGTGCCTTTGTGCCTGTGTTGCTGCAGGGGTGGTACCATGAACTTCACCCGGTTCGCGCTCAAGAACCTCTTCGCACACAGGACTCGCACGATACTGACGCTGGGCAGCATGACCGTTGCCGTGGCGGTTCTGTTCACCCTGGTGTCGTTCAACCGTGGGTACGAGAAGGCGCTCAAGACCCAGTTGCAGGGCATGGGCATCCACATGATGGTTGTACCGGTCGGGTGTCCGTACGAGGCTGCGTCGCTAATCCTGAAGGGCGGCAAGATTCCGAGCTACCTGCCGGCGGACGTGCTGGAGGAAGTCCAGGCAATCCCCGAGATCGATGTCGCCGCGCCCACCTTCATGAGTGCTATCGTCCGGCCGGATGAGGGCCGGACCGACATCTACGTCGGCATCGACTCCAGCACGCTGCGGCTGAAGAACTGGTGGAAGTTGAACGGCAGGTTCCTTGATAGGCCCAACGACGTGATACTCGGGCATGACGTGAAGCTGATTGAGCTGTCGAACATCGGCGACCAGGTCTACATGCCCGAGAAGGACGTGACGCTGGATGTGGTCGGCGAACTGGAGCCGACCGGCAACGAGGACGACGGATTCTTCTACGTGCCGCTGGCGACCGCGCAGGCGATGTTCGACCAGCCGGACAAGCTGACCGGCATCTCGATCCGGCTGAAGAACCCGGACGATGCGCCGGTCGTGACCTCGCGGCTGGGGAAGATAAAGGGTGCGGAAGTGATTACCATGGGCGAACTGCTGGGAACGATGATGACCCTGATGGGTTCGGCCAAGTCGCTGCTGCTTTCGATTGTAATGATCATCATCATCATCTCGGCGCTGGGAGTGCTGAACACGGTGCTGATGTCGGTGTTCGAGCGGACAAAGGAAATCGGTGTGATGCGCGCGACCGGTGCTTCTCAAGCTCACATCTTCGGACTGGTGTGGCTTGAGACCCTGATGCTGTCGCTCCTGGGCGGAGCCGGCGGGCTCGGCCTGGCCCTGGTTGGAGCCCGGCTGCTCGAGAGTGTGGTGAAGAAGTTCCTGCCACTCGCGCCCAAAGGCAGCGTGATTGCGCTGGAGCCGGCCAGCTTCCTGCTGATTATGGCGTTCGTGCTTGGCATCGCGGTCGTGGCCGGTTTCTACCCTGCGGTACGGGCCGCCCGGGCCAAACCAATCGAGGCACTAAGAAGTGAATAGAGGACTAGTGGTCAAGTGGTCTAGTGGTCGAGTACAGGGAACATCGGCTCCGGGCCGGCTCCTCACTGGATCACTGGAACACGGGACCACTGGAGCACTATTCTCGGAAGTGGTCAAGTGGTCTAGTGGTCGAGTGCAGGGAACATCGGCTCCGGGCCGTCTCCTCACTGGAGCACTGGAACACTGGAGCACTGGAGCACTATTCTCATGATCTGGTTCAAGCTGGCATTCAAGAACCTGATTCGGCGCAAGACGCGCTCGACCCTGACCGTGCTCGGTGTTGCCATTGCCATTGCGGTTCTCTACTCCCTGTTCCAGTTTCAGCAGGGCTACCAGTTGCGGCTGAAAGGCGAACTGGGAGCGTTGGGCGCACACGTGATGGTTGTGCCCAAGGGCTGCCCCTACGAAGCCGCGACGATTGCGCTCCACGGCGGCAAGTGGCCGCGCTACATGGACGAGAGTCTGCTCGACAAGGTGAAGGCAGACCCGGGCGTGCTTGAAGCCGCCGGAGTAATCATGGACGCGGTTTTCGCCCCGGACAACAAGAACGTCATCCTGCTCGGGATCGACGAAGACTACATGAAGCTCAGGCCGGCGTGGCACATCAACGGTCACTGGTTTGACTCGGATTCGAGCGTGATCCTGGGCTCGACCTCGGCCCAGGAAGCCGGGGTCAAGGTCGGGGACATCTGGACCGTACCGGAGAAGAACTTCCGGCTGCACGTGGTTGGCGTGCTCAACCGCACGAACACGCAGGACGACGGGTTCGTGTTCGTGCCGCGCAAGACACTGCAGAAGATCTCCGGGCTCGAGGGCAAACTCGTCCTGATTCTCATCAAGGCGAAGCAGGTGGACAGGACTGACGCGTTGGTCGCCTCGCTCAAGGCCAGCGAGGTGGACATGAACGTCTTCCCGCTGTCCGAGCTGCTCAGCACCATCACCTCCTTGATGGCGAGCACCAAGGTTTTCGTTTCCACCATCATCCTGATTGCAGTCATCCTGGGCGGGGTCGGCGTTCTCAACACGGTGCTGATGGCCGTATTCGAGCGGACCAGGGAGATTGGCATGATGAAGGCGATGGGCGGGTCACGCGGGGACGTATTCAAGCTCGTCTGGGCCGAGACCATTCTGACTACCGGGCTGGGCGGCGTGGCCGGCGTGGTGATCGCGATCTTCTCTTCGCGCCTGGTCGAGGCGCTCATCCGCGGAATGATCCCGTACGCGCCCAAGGGTTCGCTCATCGGGCTCTCCTTGCCGACGATGGCCATGTGCGTGGTCCTGTCGCTCGTGCTCGGGCTGTTCGCGGGTTTCTATCCCGCGTTCCGGGCCGCCAGCGTGAAGCCGGTCGAGGCGATAAAGGCAGAATAGCCGTGAGGGATCGAGGGATCGAGGGAGCAGGGGAGCGAGTGTCCGACTCGAATACTGCAGTCGAGGCGCGGGGTCTGACGCGAGTCTACAGGCGTGGGGCAGAGAGCATCAGGGCACTGAAAGGAATCGACCTCGCCATCGGACGCGGCGAGTTCGTCGGGGTCGTCGGGCATTCGGGAGCAGGGAAGACCACGCTTCTGAATCTCTTCGGGCTGATGGACCGGCCGACCGAGGGCAGGCTCGAAGTGCTGGGCACCGACGTCACCCGCCGTGGCGTCCGCTTCGACGCTCTTCGGCGCGCGAACATCGGGTTCGTGTTCCAGGAGTTCTACCTGATGCCGACACTGACCGCGCTCGAAAACGTGCTGCTGCCCACGATGTGGGGCAAGGGAAACGCCGAGCGCCGAGCGGCGAACGCCGAACTTCCCAAGGGAATCCGTGACCGGGCCGAGGAACTTCTCAACTTCGTCGGGCTCGGCCATCGTATGACGCACAAGCCCTCCGAGCTATCCGGCGGCGAGATGCAGCGCGTGGCCGTTGCCCGCGCCCTCATCAACTCGCCGCGCCTGCTGCTCGCCGACGAACCTACCGGCAACCTTGACACTACAACCCGCGATGGCATCTTCAACCTCCTTCTGGGCCTGAACCGGGATTCCGGACTGACGGTTGTTGTGGCAACACACGACCTGAGCCTGGAGTCCCGGTTCACGCGGGTTGTTCGACTGGAAGATGGAGTGATCAAGTGATCCAGCGGTCAAGTGATCGAGTGGCGGAAGGCGGCAGCAGTGGCTCCGGCACTGGGTCACTGGACCACTCAAACACTGGGCCACTTCTTGTTGCCAGCGACCTCTGGCGCAGCTACCATCGGGGCAGCGAGACGATTCACGCGCTGGCCGGGCTGAACCTTGCCCTGGCGCCGGGCGAGATCGTGTCCGTCGTCGGTCGAAGCGGATCGGGCAAGACCACCCTGCTGAACCAGATCGGCTGCCTTGACCGGCCGTCACGCGGCAGCCTGCAGATTGCGGGCACCGAGGTCACCGGCCTCAGAGAGCAGGAACTGGTCCGGTTCCGGCGCGACCACATCGGGTTCATATTCCAGCTCTTCTACCTGATACCGACGTTGACGGTCGAAGAGAACATACGGCTGCCGCTCATCTTCGCCCGGAAGCGTGATGAGCAGCGGGTGAGCGAGCTGATTGAGCGGGTAGGGTTGAGCAAGTCGCGTCGGGCTCTGCCCAGGCAGCTCGACGGCGGCGACATGCAGCGAGTGGCAATTGCACGGGCATTGGTCAATCGGCCGCGGATTCTGCTTGCCGACGAGCCGACGGGCCGACTGGAGAAGAAGTCGCGCGGCGCCGTACTCGGGACATTCAGGGAACTGGCGCAGGACGGGCTGGGCATCATCATGGCCACTCACGACCCGGAACTGGCGTCAGAGGCAGACAAGAAGATTGAGATTTCCGACGGTCGGATTGTGAATCAGGAAACCTACCACCAAGACACCAAGACACCAAAGGAATAGTCGTGGAAAACGGGGACCGTACCGGATTGCGGTCGCGATCTCGCGGCCGGGGACAATCCCCGCTTTCCACTGGAACAGGAGAACAGATGAAGAAGTACATCGCTCTGGGATTGACCATGCTTGTCGCCGCCGCGGCCGTTGTCGGCTGTGGCGGGGGCAAGGCGGGAACCGCAAAGTCCAAGGCCTTCGGCAAAGCCATCCCGGTGGATATGACCGTGACCTCGGCCAAGGCCATCCTCGACAGCCCGCATGCGTGGGAAGGCAAGGACGTGCTCGTGGCCGGCAAGATAACGAGCGAGTGTCCCTCCGGCTGCTGGTTCTGGGTCAAGGACGAGACCGGCGAGATATACGTGGACATTCACCCGACCAACCTCTCCATCCCGCAGCGCGTCGGAAAGACGGTGCGCGCGATGGGCAAGGTCATACTTGAATCGGGCCAGCCTTCTGTGGTAGGATACGGGCTCGAACTGAAGTAGAAAGGAACTCATGAAACTGATGCTTGCGATTGCAGTGGCAGTGACGATGGCAGCCGGGCCGGCACTTGCCCAGTGCGGCGGATGCTCGGGCGCGGCGGGTTGCGGCGCCAGCCAGAAGGTAAGTCTGAAGCTCGCGGCCGTGAACGGTGACACTTTCGACGTCGGCAGACTGGTCGGCAAGCATCCCCTGGTGCTGCTCGTTGCCGGCACGGGCAATGCTTCGAAGGCAGCGGCGGCGGTCGTCCAGAAGGCGTTCGCGAAGCCCGGCCAGACGACGAAGTACTTCGGCGTCATCAACACCGGGATGAAGTCGGCGAAGACCGCGGCCCGGGGTTGGAAGCTCGACTACACCGTGCTGTCCGACCCGGACAAGAAGGCGACGGCCTGGCTGAATGTCGACACGATCCCGTCGGTCGTGTTCGTCAACATGGCGGGCAAGGTCATCAGGACCGAGACCAGGGTCACCGAAGCGAACGTGGCTGATGGAGTGATGGCATTGGCACAGAGCGCAGAGAAGCTGGTTGACCCGGTCTGCGGCATGACCGTGACCGAAGAGACCGCGGCCGCAACCCACGACTATCAGGGCAAGACCTACTACTTCTGCAACAAGGCCTGCAAAGAGAGCTTCGCCAAAGACCCGCAGAAGTACCTGGCTCAGTAGCAGCTCCGGAGCGGAACCGATTCCGCCGAGGAAAAGGGGCGTGTCCGAGCCGCGCGCATCCCGTTTCGATGCCGAGAAGTAGACGCCGCGAAGGGTGCGGATGAGGGTTCGGCGGGTTTGCTTGACTGACAGGGCGAGGGGGGTAGGCTTGAAGCTGCGTTGGGAGCTCTGAGCCGCAGTCTTGCCTCTGTGCGGCCTGGGTACGACAACGCATGGGCGCTTGGGCCCATGGAAGCAGCAGTCTCCGTGAGCGCGGAGGCGCTGTGAGTCTGGTAGCCGGCGCGGGGACCATGGGCTGGTTCCTTCCGGGCGCCGGGTGCGCAGCGAGGCAGTCTGCGACGGCAGGGTGACGGCAGGAGGCGCGACCGCCACCTCTGGAGAGCATCCGCGCCTCGGGTTCACTTTCTGTGGGCGGGAAGTGAGCTCTGGTAGAAGACACCGCACGGTCCGCTAGGCGAGAGGCCGCGTGACCGGCATGCGCGGCAGTGAGGAGCGTCCGGTATGGAAAATGGTGTTCAAGAGCTGGCAGCAGTCGTCCTCGAGCCAGCACAGACTCGGTTCGCGCCGTCGGTAGGTCAGGCGCTGGGCGCGACCGCAATCTCAGATGCAGAACTGAATTCTACCCCGACAGCCGTAGTGCGCCTCTGGGCGGGCACCCGGCCTGGAGTGATGGCCCAGAAGCGGCCGCCGCAGAGGGCGCCAGCGGTCAACGTCATGGCGCTCGAGAGCCGCGTGGCCGACTCTACCTATGAATGAGCAGTGGTCCCAGAATAGATGGGATCCGGCAGGTCCAGGCAATTGGTAGTCTGACGCGGGCGACTCTGTCGCAGCTCAGGCCGGCGAAGACGGGGATAGACCCGTCTTCGCCGATACATCCCCGGTTCGCCCGTCAGGGCCGCATCTGGCCGACGAATCCAGCCTCGGTCCTACAGGCCATTGACACACCGCAGGCCTGGACTAGAATGGGTCGAGTGGAAAGTGCGACCTGAAAGTGAGGAACCATGCGTAGTAGTGCATTGATCGGGGTACCGCTGGTCGTCTTCGGGCTGGCCTGCAACGCCCTCATTCCCAAGCCGGATGTCGGACACAAGGCGCCGAACTTCCGCCTGCCGGACACCGCCTGGGTGGAACACTCCCTCAGCGAGTTTCGCGGCAAGGTCGTGCTGCTCAACTTCTGGCAAAGCGGCTGATCGGGCAGCGGCGCGGAGTTACCGCGCCTCTCGGTCCTGCAGAACATCTACGCCGCGCGCGGATTCGAGGCAATCGCCATCAACATCGAGGAGAGTATGGAGGACGTCGTCAAAGTGGTGGCACGGCAAGCCTCGAACCTCCACCTGCGCGACGACGGCTACTGGTGGTCTGTCTACAGGCACAACAGCGTGAGCCCCACGAACTACGTAGTCGACACTGCCGGCGTCGTCACGTACTGGTCAGAAGGGTTCGACGAGATGGCAATCCGTGGTGCAATCGAGGCCTTGCTTCCGGCTCCTGGACCGGCTGCAGCCGCGCCGACAGGCCGGTTTCGCAACTAGCGCGACAGCACCGGTGTCCGTGCGGCCCGTGCGTCCCCTGTGAGCGTGCCCAGCAGTTCGTAGGACAACCGGTCTGGCGGGCGAGACTGGTCGGGGAACTGGCTGGCAGGCGAATCCGGACGCAGACCGGAACGCAACCTCGACTGCTATCTCGGCAACTGCTCGAACCGCCAGCGTCCGGACGCAGCGGAGAAGAAACCTCGGAGCTAACCGGCGGACTGCATTCCCTGTTCCTCAGCACACAAGTTCAGGAACTCCCGGTCACACTCCTCTCCGGACGGATGGCGAAGCACTCCCCGAGACAGTCTCTGCGACGACTTCCCTTACTGCTGTCTGCTGTGTTCTGTATGCTGTCCGAGGGGTAGTCCCCCGGGTGCGGGCGTCACTTCGGGGGCCTCAAGCCTAACGCCTCAGGCACTCAGCACATAGGCCCGAAAACCGCTTGCCGCCGCATTCTACGACCTCGTAGAATTGTCACCCATCCGCCGGCAAATCCCGGCACTTTTGACTTCGTTTGCTCCCTCGCCTGCGTCCCGTCACTCGACACCGCAGCCGCACGCCGAGGACTCTCGGTTGTCTGCGGTTCGCGCTTCTGCATTCAGGTCTCCGGACTCTGGACTCCGGACTCCGGACTATCCGTGCCCGCCACTGCCGTGCCTTGGTGTGCTGGAGGTAGAAAAGCGGTTCGTGAATCCGCGGTCCCGCGATTCCGGCTGGAATCTGACTATCGGTATCTTCGTGCCTCGTTTGCGGAAGCCTGCCAGCGGCCTCGCGCCGAACCCGCCATTGCGTCTCGCGAGGCATGCGGCGAAGCACCGGTCGAAGCATCGGCGAAAGCACCGCGGGCTGGATAGTGCGACGCGCCCGCGGTCGCGTCGGTAGCTGAATCCTGAGCTGCATCGCAACCTGCATTAGAAGTCGCTTGCGAAGCTGCATCGCGCGCGGCATGAGACGTTGCACCAGTCGACGCACCAGCAGCTTCACGTCGCGTTCCATGAGTCGATTCACGAGTCGATGCTCAGTTGGTTGCATGTTTCGCGGCGTGCCCAGCTGCATCGGCCGAAGCAGCCCCCCAGGCGGCCCGTGGGCCGTCCACTCCCCGGCAGAATTGTGGTCCGCGTCTGTTCTCGCACTATATGTAGTGTCAGGCCGAACCTGTCCCGAGGATGTCCCTGTCTTAGTTGAAAATCAGTAGCGGTTCCCCTGCCCGGATGGTAGCATCTGGGTTGTTTGAATGTTATGAAAGGAGAACCGCTGTGAGAAAG
>VGIR01000085.1 GCA_016867815.1 candidate division WOR-3 bacterium
CCGAACCAGGAAGTGGACGCCTTCACTCTGCACGAGAGCTCCAGCGGCAAGCGGTTGTACACACTCGAGGCGCAGAGAGCATACGTCTACGACCCCGCGTCGCGGGTGGATGTTTCCGATCTGCGGGTGCTGTTCTATGATGAAGTCGGCGGAGTGAACTCCACGCTGGTGGCAGAAGAAGGGTCGATATACTCGAAGAACGAAGACCTGGTTGCTCGGGGTCAGGTAGTTGTCAGGACATCGGACAGCACAGTGCTCAAGACGGATTCACTTGCCTGGAGCAATCAACGCCGGTTGGTTCGGACCGACGCCGACCTGGTGATCGAGACTCCAAGAGGCAGGGTAGAGGGCAAGGGACTGGTGTCCGATGCCGGGCTGACCAAGATCGACATTTTGAGCCCGGTTCAAGGCACGTCGGACTACGATTTCGAAACCGGGAAGTAGAGAGTGAGACATCCGGGAACGACCGCGCTGCTGGCGGCGGGGCTGGCGTTGTGCGTCGGCTTCTGCGTCGCTTCCCGGCTCAGTGCCAAGCACATGTCCATCGAGCGCACCCCCGAAGGCGACGCAACCGTGTTCCGCGACAGCGTCGTAGTCGCGGATCAGGATACCCGGATCAACGCGAACCTGGCACGGATGTACGAGGGCAAGGGCATCGCGCTCATCAGCGGTGCGGTCAACATCACCAATCCCGACGCCCAGATATGGGCCGATTCTGCCCGGTACAATCTCTCCGACAAGACCGCCGAGTTGTTCGGCAACGTTCGCGTTCGCCAGGAGTCTCTCGACATCCGGGCCCCCAAGCTGCTCTACCGTTCCACGCAGAAGTCGGTGCTGGCCGATTCCGGTCTCGAGCTGGAGAACGTCGATCGCAGCTTCCGGCTGACAGGCAGAAGAGGTACATACGACTTGAAAGACGACGTCGGGATAGTTGATTCGAGCCCGGTCCTGACCTGGCGGCGGGACAGGGACTCGGCCCAGGTCACCAGCCGGCAGATGCTCTGGTACGAGAAGGGAGCTCGGGCTTTCGCCCATGGCGATGTCCGGTTGAAGTCGGGCTCGACCGAACTGGAGTGTGATACGATCGACTTCTTCTCCGGGCCGGATTCGGGCCAGGCACTGGGCAACCCGCGGGTGCGCGACAGCGTGAGCCGTGCAAGCGGTGATACGATGACCTTCCGGGTCAGGAACGGGGTGCTGGAACGTGTGACCATCCGCAACCGGGCAACCGGTGAGTATCGGACCGAGGGCGGTGATTCAATCGTGGTAGCGGGCGGGGCCATCGAGCTCCGAGTTGCGGGCGGCGCTATTGACCAGGTGGAGGTAACCGCGCTGAGTTCCGGGCAGTTGATACGTACGGGCAAAGGCAAGAGCGAGGACCGCCCACAGGACCGGGAGCTACCGTGAAGCTTGAGACCCGGGACCTGGTTAAGTGCTACGGGGAGCGCAAGGTCGTCGACGGCGTGAGCCTCGAGCTGAATCGCGGCGAAATCGTCGGTTTGCTGGGGCCGAATGGCGCGGGCAAAACGACGACTTTCCACATGATAACCGGCTTCATCAGGCCGGAGCGGGGTACGATCACACTGGACGGGCATGATATCACGCGGATGCCCGTCTACCAGCGCGCCCGGCTCGGTCTGGGCTACCTATCGCAGGAACCTTCGATATTCCGCAAGTTGTCGGTGGAGGAGAACGTGAAGGCGATCCTGGAAATGCTGGGCGTGCCGAAGGCAGAGAGGGCGAGACGGGTCGAGGATTTGCTGGCGCAGTTCAACGTCGGGCAGCTGAAGAAGCAGCGCGGCGGCACCCTCTCCGGAGGCGAGCGGCGGCGGGTGGAATTGGCTCGGGCGCTTGCTTCCCGTCCCTCATTCCTCCTGCTGGACGAGCCGTTCACCGGCATCGACCCGATTGTGCGGGCTGAGATACAGGATATCGTCCGGAAGCTTCGCGACGACGGGCTCGGAATTCTGATTACCGACCACAACGTCCGTGAGACACTGGAGATCACCGACCGGGCCTACATCATGTATGATGCCCGCGTCCTTCTCTCCGGCACTTCGGATGACCTGGTCAAGGATGAGAAGGCGAGACAAGTCTATCTGGGCGAGAGGTTCCGGATATGAGGATGGGTCTCGGACTCGATCTGAAGCAGCAGTTGGAAATGCGTCTGACGCCGCAGCTGATACTGCAGATGAAGCTGCTGCAGGTTACGGCGCTCGATCTTGAACAGTTGGTGCGCGAGGAGATGGAGCAGAACCCGGCGCTCGAGGAATCGGACGGCAGCCCGTCCACGGTGGAAGCCGAGGTGGTCGCCTCGCTTTCAGAGCCGGTGCCTGAGGCCGTCGCACCGGTCCCGGCGGAGAATGCGCCTGCCCCAGAGACGCACGAGACCCAGATCGAAACCAAGCCCGGCGAGGAATACACCATCGGGGAGTTGATGCCGGATGATGGGTGGTCGCCCGCGGTACGTGCGGTAGCCGAGTCCGACGATGAGCAGGCGTCGGCCGTCGACCTCGCGGCCGGGCCCGCACAGCGCCTGGTCGAGTGTTTGATGCCGCACCTTCGCAGTGTGCTGAGCGAAGACGATGCCCGGGTGGCCGCCTACGTAATCGAGTCACTCGATGACGACGGGTTTCTGACTATGACCGACGACGAGATTGCCCGGGAGCAGGACGTCGACCCGGAGCGTCTCCGGTCGATTCTCTACGCCATCCAGAGGCTGGAGCCCGGCGGCATAGCCTGTCACGACCGGCGCGAATCATTCCTTGTGCAGCTGGAACTCGCCGGCGCTGATCCCGCCTCGCTCGAACGCAAAGTCCTGACCGACCACTGGGATCTGCTGGTGAAGAAGCAAACCGCCAAGATTGCCAAGTTGTGCGGGGTCACCGAGGACGAAGTGCGGCGGGCAGTGCAGCGCCTGATGACTCTCGAGACGCGCCCGGCCCGTTGCTTCGCTCCGGGCACGCCCGATTATGTCTCACCAGATTTCTCGGTGGAGTGGCAGGGCGATACGCTGGTGGCCAGCGCCAATGACGAGCGCTTTCCGCGGCTGCGGCTCTCACAGCGCTACATCGAGATTCTAAAGAGCCCGAAGTCATACACGCCGGAGCAGGTACAATTTGCGCGGCAGAAACTGCAGCGAGCGTTGATGTTCCTGAAGGGCATAGAGTCGCGACGCCGGACGCTGAAGCGGCTGGTGGAACTGATAATCGATGAGCAGCGCGACTTCTTTCTCCACGGCAAGCAGCACCTGAAGCCGGCGACCCTGAGACAGGCCGCCGACGTCATCGGGGTACATGCTTCAACCGTTTCGCGCGCCATTGCTGGCAAGTACCTTGAAACCGATCAGGGCATCTTTCCGTTCGGCTACTTCTTCAAGGCCGGGGCCGGGGACAAGTCGCGCACCAGCATAAAGCAGAAGATCCAGGCAATAGTCAACGCGGAGGACAGGCAGAAGCCCTTGAGTGATGACGAGATATGTACGATGCTGAAGACCGAGCGTATCAGTATTTCCCGCCGGACAGTGGCCAAGTACCGGGCCGAGCTCGGGGTTCCGGCGTGCAATGACCGGAAGTGCTTCTGAGACGATTGCGGGTGCGCTACGGCGGGATCGCGGGTCCGCGACTTGGGCGTTGGAACTGAGACCCTGAGGATGCCGTAGATGCACGTTGTGGTCGGCACGGCCGGACACATCGACCACGGCAAGTCGGCGCTGGTCAAGGCGCTGACAGGTACTGACCCGGACCGCCTGAAGGAGGAGAAAGAGCGCGGGATGACCACAGACCTGGGTTTCGCGTTTCTCGGGACCGAGATCACGGTGATCGATGTGCCCGGGCACGAGCGCTTCGTCCGGCACATGCTTGCCGGAGCGAGTACCATCGACCTCGTGCTGCTGGTGGTGGCGGCAGACGATGGCGTGATGCCCCAGACCCGCGAGCACTTTGAGATCTGCCGGCTGATGGGCATCAGGAAAGGTATGGTCGCCATCAACAAGGCTGACCTGGTCGACGACGAGTGGATCGAAATGGTGAAGCTGGACGTGGGCGAGATGGTCAAGGGCTCTTTCCTCGAGGGGGCGCAGATGATGTCTGTCTCCGCCATCACCGGGCAGGGCGTGCCTGAGCTGCGGCAGGCAATTGTCGACCTGGCGAAGAAGGTGGAAGCCAAGACGGACCGGGGTGTGTTCCGAATGCCGGTGGACCGGAACTTCTCCATGAAGGGGTTCGGTACGGTCGTCGCAGGCACGGTCCTGTCGGGGCACGTCCACGTCGGCGACACGCTGGATCTGCTTCCTCAGAAGCGAGACGTGCGGGTCAGAGGCATCCAGAGGCACAACCAGATGCTCGAAACGCTGGGGCTGGGCGAGCGGGCGGCGCTCAACCTCCAGGGCGTCGAGCGAGAAGCCGTCGTCCGTGGCAACGTGCTTGCGACTCCCGGCTACTACACGCCAACCATGAACTTCAACGCGACTTTCTACCTGCTCCGTTCGGTCGAGAAGCCGCTCCGGAATCTGGCCAGGCTGAAGCTCCACATCGGCACTGCCGAAGTGATGTGCCGGGTGGCGTTGCTCGATACCAAGGAAGTGGCCCCTGGCCAGGAGGCGCTGGTGCAGGTCCGCGCCGAGGAGCCGGTCGTGTGTGACTGGAACGACCACTACGTCATCCGGACGTTCGCGCCCCAGCAGACCATCGGTGGAGGCATCGTGCTTGAAGCCCATCCCTCCAAAGAACGGCGGTTCGACGAGGACCTGGTCAAACGGCTGAGGGCGCTCCGTACCGGCGAGGCGGGCAGCGTGCTCGAGCAATATCTGCTCAAACACCGATTCGACGCCAAGACACTCGCCCAGGGGGCCAAGGACCTGGCCCTGGCTGACGCGGACGCGGGAGAGATGCTAGGTCTGCTCGTGACAACCAACCGGGCGCAGAGGCTTGAGTTTGAGGGCAAGGAGTTTCTTGTCCACGAGAAGATGGTCGCGGAAGCACGCGCCGCAACTCTTGCGACACTCGAGCAGTTCCACAAAGAGAACCCACTTCGCCTCGGACTGAAGCGCCCCGAGCTTCGCTCCAAGGCGGCCCCGGGCTTCTCTGCTCCTCTGTTTGAGGCCGTGCTGGCGGCGTTGTTGAGCGAGAAGCAGGTCGTGATGGAAGATGATCGGGTCCGGCTGGCGACCCACCAGATCAAACTGGGCCCGGCGCTACAGAAGGAGTACAGCCGCATCGACAAGCTGTTCCAGGAAATGGGTTTCTCGCCCCCGAGTTTCGAAGAGGCGCTGGCCGGGGTGGAGAAGAAGCTGGGGCAGCAGGTGCGGGTTGCCCTGCTCGAGTCCGGTCGCCTGGTCGACGTGGGTGAGTCGGTCGTGTTACACCGTGACGCAGTGGCACTGGCCGAGCAGAAGGTCCGGGCGCTCTTCGCCCGCAAGCCCGAGCTGACCGCCTCTGAAATCAGGCAGGAACTGGGTACGACCCGGAAGTACCTCATCCCTTTGCTCAACTACCTCGACTCTCGCGGCATCACTCAGCGTAGAGGCGAAGTGCGCGTCCTCAGACAGAAGCCCGCATAGGAGAAAGGAACCATGGCAAAACGCGGCATTCTCGCGACCGTGACCTGCGCCGGCTGAGCGTCCAAGCTGGGCAAGGCGCAGTTAGCGCAAGCGCTCGAAGGGCTCAGACCCCAGAACGACCCGCGGCTGCTCGTCGGCATCAGCACGGCCGACGACGCGGGCGTGTTCCTGCTGCAGGACGGGCTGGCGCTGGTCCAGACCGTTGACCTGCTGACGCCGATGGTCGAGGATCCGTACACGTTCGGCCGGATTGCGGCCGCCAACTCGCTCTCGGACGTCTACGCGATGGGCGGGAAGCCGCTGACGGTTCTGAACATAGTCGGCTTTCCTGGCCCGATGGACAAGAAGGTGCTGGCCGAGATACTGCGCGGCGGGCAGGATACGGTGACCGAGGCCGGCGCAGTCATTGCCGGCGGACACACGTTCAACGAGAAGGAAATCAAGTTCGGACTGTCGGTTACCGGCTGGATCGACCCGAAGCGGATTGTCACCAACGCGGCGGCAAAGATCGGAGACGTGCTGGTGCTGACCAAGCCCCTCGGCTGCGGCGTATTCGCTCAGGCGATGATGACGCAGGACGAGGTCGACGCGGAGCTGTACAAGGCCGCCACTGCCTCCATGATGCAACTCAACCGGGTGGCGTCGGAGATAATGCTCGCCTGCGACGTCCACTCGGCCACCGACATTACTGGGTACGGTTTCCTGGGCCACGCTCAGGAGATGGCCCAGGGTAGCGGAGTGCGACTGCGGTTCAATGCTCCCGCAATTCCCCTGCTGCCCAGGGTCTTGGCGTTGGCCGAGACGCTTGTAGATGCGGGCGTAGTGATGAACGAGAGTTCGTTCGGCGACAAGGTGGAGTGGATGGGTGACATCAAACCGGCGCTGAGGAACATACTCTGGGAATCTCAGAGTTCGGGTGGGCTGCTTGTAGCACTGCCCGAGAACCGCGTCACCGAACTCCAGCGCCGGGCGCAGGACTCGGACATCCTCGCTGCCGTAGTCGGCTCGGTCGACGCCGGCAGGCCCGGTACCATAGAAGTCTCGGTGTAGGCAGCCTTCCGGCCTTACTGGCCCGGTACCGAGACTCTGGGTCTCTGTGTCCGTTCAAAAACCGCCTTTGGGATGTAGCCCTGGGTGCGAGTGCGCCCCCCTGAACTTAAGCCCGCCGGGCGCGGCTGACCGTCCTCGGCCTACGGATTGCAGCTGGCGCTGATGACAGGGCAGACGCGGCCCACAATCTGCTATCCGAAATCCCTAGTGCTGGACAGGGATGTCAAATCGGCGGGGCGGGAACTTGCGGTTTGTGGTCTGAGGCCGGACAACTGCTCACTACTACCTTCCTAACTGCTCACTCGCTGCCTGCGGCAGCGCGATGTCCCGAGGCTTCCTGGAATGGGGTGCCTGTCCCTGGACCGACATGTCCCTGGACCGACAGCATCTTGACGCGTCTTGGAACCTAATAAGCATCGTGTCGCCGTTGCTCGGAAGTCCGGACTTCCTAGGGCAACTTGAACTCGCAGTAGTAGGTCTCGTCCGGCGATTCCAGTAGTGAAGCCGTCACCACTCCCGTGGGTGTCTGCCTAAGCAGGCAGTGTTTCGCTTCTCTGTTCTGGAACCTGCTCGGCAGGGCATATCTGCGTGTGCTGTGGTCATTGACGCCGACCTTGTAGACAATCGGCTGGCTCTCGTCCCAGAGCACCAGGGCGTAGCCGTAGTCATCCGTAACCAGGAAGTCCGCGATTCGCGCCTTGAAGTTCTGTTTGAAGGTCTCCAGTATGTAGCGTTCCGGGTCCTTAGTCCGGTCGATGGCGGGAACCGTCACCGGCGGCTCATCGAATATCCGTATCGAGTCGCGCAGCGACGCATTCTCGTCGTAGGCGTATATCTTTCCCGAGTACTGGTCGCTCAGGTAGTATCTGCCGCGATGGTACCTGACCAGCCCACCACGACTCAGGTAGCCGAGTCTGAGCGTCTCAAACCGTGGAGCCAGTCTGCCCCAGAATCCTTTGAACTCGCCGGCGAGCGAGTAGGCCGCAAACTGGTACGTGTTTCTCTCGTAGAACTGGTCGGTGAACGGATTCGCGTCAGCGGGCGTGTTCTCGTCGAGTAACTGGGTTCCCTGCGGCCAGCCCCTGATATACGGAAGGAACATCATACCGCCTTGGGGCACGAAAGAGGCACTCCCGTGGGTGTATGACCCGGGCGTATTGTCAGGATAGTGCTCGAAGCTCACGAATCCCAGCACGGAGTTGTTGCTGATGCTCTTTCTGATGATCACGGGTGAGTTAGAGATTCCTACGTTCGTGTCGTTATTCGTCACTTCCATCGAGATGGCCGGGAGCGAGGCCGTGATCAGCAGGGTCGTGTCGTCGGTGAAAAACTGGGTGAGGTACATCGGATTGACCAGGTTCATCTGCTTCAGTGATCGGTACGCGGACGGCGGTAGGCTGATGAACTTCATTTCCTCACTTGAGTCGGGGTGGAGAGCAATCAGCATCTTGCCGTTCGTCAGGTCAAAGACGTATACGTAGTACGTCAGCCTGTCCCAGAATGCGAACCGCGTGCCAGAAGGATTGACGCTGACGTGGGAGGTCGTCGAAAGCGGGTACTCATCGGTGTCCAAGAGCTTCAGTCGCCTCGCGACCGCAGGCCTGTATGAACTCGTCTTGATACGGGTCAGCCTGGGTCTGATGCTCGCCGGCCGTTCTGCCTTGGGCTTGGAAGTGTCGGAAATGAACCACGCAACTGTCGCGGCGTCTACGGAGCCCATGAGCGAGTATGAAGACAGCATCTCTCCGGTCTTGACGGCGAACTTCGCTACGAACGGCACCTGCAGCATTCCGGCGGAGAATACGAAGGACTTCAGAAGCCCGGTATCTGCGGCGATGTTGTAGTCGCTACTGAAGGTTCGCCTCCTCAGATACGACTGCGCCGCGCGTCTCTTCTCGGACACGGCCAGGGTGACGATGTCTGACTTCACGCCTGCCTGCCGCAGAAGCTTGGTGAACGGGTTGATGCCTCCTTCAATTCTCGCGGCGGTCATCGGCGGCACGATGAAGACGTAGATGGTATCGGACTTGAATGGGATGCTCAGGCCTTTGAGGAATTGGGTCACGGCCCTATTGCTGTTCTCGACCTGACTCATGCGATGCAACTGCGTCTCGCGCGGCGTCTCGATGGCCGAAGCGGCTGCAGCCAGGCAGAATGAGACAAACAACGCGTTCATGTATTTCACAGGACCTTCCTATCTCGCAATGACGACTATGGTGACCGCTGACGGCTCACGGCTGACAGCTTGTGGCTTGTGGCCCGCGGGCAGCGCCCGCGCCAATCTGCAATCTGCAGTCTGCAATCTGAAATGCCTTGTGGGAGCTTCCCGCAATGGGGTGCCTCTTCCCGCTTCCCCTTCCAATCACTCCTAGCGCAGAAGAACGACTCTGTAGACTGCCAGGTCATCACGGACCACGTACACGCCGGTGCGTGCCGCTGCTGCCCGGACTCGGCTCCCTGCTGGCGTGTACCAGGTCGCGCCCGGTTCTCCGGCCCGGAGTACTCGGGTCGAGGTAGAGGTGACCGCTCGATGCGGTTCCCAATCCGCGGGTTCCGCGGTCCTGACACCGGGGCGGGGCAGCACTACGACGTGCTTCCTCCCGCCATTGTTGGCCGGGTTCTGGTCCTGCGACCATTCGAGCGTGCAGCAGCACACGAGGCAGACGCCCGCGCTCTCGAAAACCGTGGGCATGTATAGCCAATAGACGGTGTCGGTCACGCCGACTGGCAGTACAAGATCACGACTGTCCGCGTAGCCGATGACTGAGTCCGGGCCGAAGAGCGTCAGGTGGAACGTGACGGAGGCCGGCACTACGGAGTAATTGCGAACGGCCACCCGGTCGAAAGTGTAGGTGTCGCCTACGAGTATCGTATCGAAGGGTTTGTAGTCAACCAGGCCGACATCATAGTCATACGATCCGGACCAAGCGGACGACGGAGTCAGGGCGCCGGACGCGCCCGCCACGAGCAGCAGGGACAGGGCCAGAATCTTCCTCACAATGCCTCCCGTACGTCAGCTAATGGTAAGGCCGCAGTGAAGAATGTCAACCGTCTTTGCCGTCAACCGCATCAAGGGGGCATGAAGCGGGGGTGTCTAATCGACGGGCGGAGAGCGGCTTTCGGCCTACGGCTGACGGCTTGCGGCCTGTGGCAGGCGGGCTACGCCCGCGCCAATCTGCAATCGACAATCTGCAATCTGAAATGCCTCGTGGAAGCTTCCCGAAATGGGGTGCTTGGCCCGATTCCTCCCTGTCCCTGATTCCTCTCCTGGTCTGCCCATTCCGCATTGCCACGGCATCCTCCTCTGGTATAATGCCGTGTGCTCGGAATCATCATCGGTGTAGTGTGTGCCGCCGCCGGCATCGGAGTGTCTGTCTACCTGTACAACAAGAGCGCCTCGAAGAGGCAAGCGGAGTGTATTAAGGACAAGGTGGACTTCTTGGCAGATAGAGTGGGTGAGTTGCAGGTCTATCTCGACGGGCTGCCTCAATCGAGTGGACGACTCCGGGATAGATATGAGGCCGGCAGGGCCGCGATGGACGCCTATCGGTGGGATGATGCGATTATGCACTTCAGAGAAGCACTAAAGCACGCGCATGGGACCGAACTGGTTGCGCTGTTCAGCCTGATCGGCGAGTGCTACTACAGACCGAGCAGGCTGCAGGAGGCGCTGGAGAACTTCGAACAGTCCAGCCGGCTGGCGGACCAGTTTGAGGATAGGCGAGGCAAGGCAGTGTCATTGGCCGACCTAGCGAGCGTCCACCGGGCGAAGGGCGAGCTTGACAAGGCGCTAGACTACCTCCAGGAGGCGCTCGTGATCAGCCAGCAGGTCCGCGACCGCTCCGGCGAGGTCCGTGTCCTTGGCTACGTCGGTACGATCTACAAAGACAAGGGTGAGCTGGACAAGGCCATGACACACTACGAACAGGCTCTCCAGATAGCCCGCGAACTCCAGAATAGGGAGTACGAGGCGGATTTGCTCAACAATATCGGGGTTGTCTATCGTGCGAAGGGCGACGCCGGCAATGCACTGCGTACGCACGAAGCGGCACTGGCGATTATCGGAGAATTGGGCGACGAACGTGGTCGTGCGGTTCAGCTCGGCAATGTAGCGTTGGTCCAGTATGACAGGTGTCAGTTCGATGAGGCCATGAACAACATGCGGAGGGTGCACGCAACCATGCGCGCCGTCGGCGACCGGCGCCGTGAGGCCGCGGCCCTGGGGAACATCGGGATGATCTACCGGGCCTTGGGCCAGCGTGACAAGGGCCTGAAGTGCTACGGGCAGGCATTGGAGATCGTCCGCGACATCGGCGACAGGAAGGGTGAGGCCATTCAGATGGGAAACTTGGGGCTTGTCCTTGCCGACGAGGGTGTGTGCGAACGGGCCGTGCCGTACCTCGTGCAAGCTCTGCACGCTTTCCTGTCCATCGGAGTGGCCGATGGGCCAAGGCAGTGTCTGTCAGGGCTCCACAAGTGCGCGGAGAAGCTGGGAAGCGGTCAGATGCACGCGTTGCTGAAAGAGGCCTGTGCTGATGAGGAATTCGTGACCGAGCTTGTGAAGCTCTTGGATGGAGTAGGTCGAGGGCCGGTGAAACCGAGCTGCTAGACGATTGGAGGGGGAGAGGGACACTTCCCATATCTCCCGCTGCCGTCAATGCCGGGGTCAATCCGACATCCATCGAGAGTAGGACACGCGGAACTTGGGTCATGTCAAATCGGCGGGGGAAACCGGCTTCCGGCTTACGGCTGACAGCTTGCGGCTTGAGCTTGTGCTTGCGCTTGGGCTAGCTTGACGCTTGCGGCTTGCGGCTTGAAGCTCGCGGGCTACGCCCGCGCCAATCTGCAATCTGCAGTCTGCAATCTGCAATGCCTCGTGGGAGCTTCCCGAAATGGGGTGCCTGGCCCTGGTCCACATCTTGACGCGCTTAGGAGGCAATTAAGTATCGTGTCCCCGTTTCTCCCCCCGCCTCCTGCCTCTTCACATCAGCTTCGCATTCGCGACGAGTTTCCGCGCGACCTCTAGGCATATAGTCCTGGAACTATCGTCCAGAGCCGCGAGCTTGATATGGTAGTGTTTGTTTGAGGGCAGTAACGCGCACGGAAGGCCGGAGAAGCCCGCGGCCGTCAGCGCGGCGGTGACTTCACCCATCTTGGCTGCATCAGCTGCGCCCAGACACAAGGTCGAGTGAGCCTGCCGAACCAAGCGCTTTCTGGCGGCGTCCAAAAGCGCACGGGACGTGACAGCCTCGCCTGCGGCGAGTGTCGGGACAGCCAGTCTGGCGACCTGACCTTCAAGTGATCGCACCCGCTCAAGGGTTTCAGCTACCATCTCGTCTGTATTCCTTAAGGGGGAATGGTCTGCTGGTTTGTGAGATGACAGTATCGAGGATACGCTCTGCTCTAGGACGGGCCACCACTGTTCGAATACTCGATTCAGGACGTCGTCTTCTAGAGCGTCATCGCCTAGCGCCTCGTTCACCGATAGCAGCAGCCGACGCATGTCCTGCTGGTCGAAGACCGTGAACTGGAACTGCTCTAGAGGTCCCTTGATCTTCGTCCTTTCGACGTCGAACAGGATTGGACACACGTGCGCAACTTCCACGTGCTTGGAAAGTGCCCCCGCTTCAAACATGATCCAGGGCGCGTCGAGATTGTCCTTCGTAAGGCAGAGGATCCCGAAACCTGAGGCGTCAAGTTCGCTCGAAACCTCGTTGGCCCACCTCGATCCCTTGGCAATATCGTCGGGCGAGAAGTATGGGTCGCACGCTTGTATCGCGGTCTTGAGCCACTTACTTAGCGCAAGGGCGAGGCTCTTACTCAATTCGCCTGACCAACTAATGAAGACCTTCACGGAACCTCCTCGGGTTCAGAGGTCGTGACCGAACTCCAGACCCAGTTCACATAGAGCGACATTGGGGAAACTCTGCGACTCGCGGGCGGGGGTGTCAAATCGGTGGGGGATACCGGCCTACGGCTCACGGCGGACAGCTTGCGG
>VGIR01000086.1 GCA_016867815.1 candidate division WOR-3 bacterium
TGCCGACCGACAAATCTCACGCACGTTCCGTCTCATCTCTCTCCATCTCCGCGGAGCAATTCCCGCTGACCGTCTTACCTCTCTCAGGGGGTCACCATGTACCCAGGCCAGAACTGTTCGCGGGCCTCAGTCGCTTGACTTGCGCCTGGTGCTCCATACACTTAACCGGTTGACTGCTACCCCGAGCCAAGGCGATGTCTAGGCCCGTCATACTGGTAGTCGACGACCTTGCGACCAGCTACGAGAGCCTGGTCGCGAACATCGGCCGGTACGACGGAGGCCGGCTGGCGCGCGAATTCGACTACGTCCATCTCGACTGCTTCGCCGCTCTTCGCCAGTGGTACAGCCGGAACCGGTCCCGGTTCGTTTCGCTCATCGTCCAGGACGTGGACTTCACCCATATCGAGGACGAGAAGAAGCTGGTTGACTACCCGGAAATACTCCGGCCCCTGCGGCGCACGCTCGACATCAAGGCACTGCAGGGCTTTCTCATCTACGGCTACCTGCGCCAGAACAACATAGACCGGATCGCGCCCGTCATCTTCGTTTCCTGCCGCATCGGGATGGAATCGACCAGCGAATTCTCGGAGTTCATTATCCGGCCCGGATACGGCCTCTGCTCCTTCGTGCCCGAAGCAGCGGTAGGCGATCAATACTACCCGAAGATCGCCTCGTCCATCGACGCGCTCGCCATCCGACCGCTGACCGACGAACAGCGCAGCCGCTGGGAGACCGAGCATCACCTGGTCATCGGCCGCGCCCGGAAGATGGCATTCCTCGCCTACGAAATCGAGCGAATCGGCCCGTCCGATGCCACCGTCCTGCTGCTGGGCAGCCCGGGAGTGGGCAAAGAGCTGGTCGCCAATGCCCTGCACCGCTGCAGCTACCGTTACGTCGACGGCGATCGCGACCGCCAGTATCCTCTCACCGTCAACATGGCTGCGCTCAGCCCCAACCTGGTTGAAGACGAACTCTTCGGCCACCAACGCGGCGCATTCACCGGCGCCACCGGCGAGCGGGCCGGAATCCTCGAGTCGGCACAGGGGTCGACCGTCTTTCTCGACGAAATCGGCGACGTCGGACAGGAGACGCAGGTGAAGCTCCTCCGGGCCATGGAGTACCATCGCATCAAGCGCGTCGGTAGTTCTCACGAGATACAGATCGACATGCGCATCGTCGCCGCCACCAACCGGACTGTGCCGGAACTGCAGACCCGCTTCCGCCCGGACTTCTATGGCCGCCTGGTCCAGCACTGCATCCCGGTGCCGTCGATACGCGAACGCTGGGAAAGCGAACCGGGCGACACTGTCGAGGCCGACATTCGAGACATCGCCCTTTTCACAATCCAGACGATGAATGCCAACCCCAGGCACAAACGGCAACTGGGGATCGAGCAAACCGCGGTCAGACTCATCCGCCAGGTCGTGCAACAGCACGTTGACGGTAGCGAAGACCTGCTGCACGGGAACATCCGCTCGCTCCGCAACATCATCGAGCGAGCATACGAACGCGCCCAGTACGACGGCAGCGTCGAGATCGGGCTCGGTCACGTGATGCCGGCGCTCGGCATGGCCCGACTCATGAATGGTCAGACGCCCAGACCTGATACGACTGGACCGCAAGACACAGCTAGCGCAGAAGATGACGGCCAACGCCTGACCTCGGACGGCCCCCCGCTCCAGACCGCTCTCGGCACGCTCAACCTTCAGGACATCGAGCGCCAAGCCATCAAAGAAGCCCTTCAGAAGGCCGGAAACAACCAGACCCACGCAGCCGAACTGCTTGGAATCCACCGAGACACGCTTCGGCGCAAGATAGCCGAGTACCACCTCTAGCTGAGCAGTCGTAGTATCCTGCTGCAGCAGAATCAAGCGGCCAGCCGAATTCATCCACGTCGCGGCTTCGTCTCTCTAGGCATGGTTGTCCGTAAGTGATTGAATTTGTTAATCTTGCAGATTCTACTTTGCTGCAAACTGGCTGGCACGACGAATGCACGCAAGTGACCACATGCTGGGATAGCGGTGTGCCATGAGAGTCAGACCGAGCCAAGCTGAGGTTCTCTCCGGTGGGAAGCGCTCAAAAGTCCCCTCCTCACTAGTCAACACTCTCGACGGGGACCGATAGGAAACGCGGCGCACCAGAGCCCACGGTGCGCCGCGCCTCTGTTTGAGGTCCTGCCAGCCCCTTGCGGCTGGACCACAATCCCGTGAGCTTGGGGAGTTCCTCCGAGCGACCACCCGGTGATCCGAATCCTTGACCCGTCCTGCATCTGCCAATAATATGAGCATCAATGAGAATGCTGGTTGTGAACTGGCGCTGCCCCAGGAACCCGCTGGCCGGCGGCGCCGAGGTCTACTTCCAGGAGGTCTTCTCGCGCCTGGTCTGTCGCGGCCACCAGGTGACCCTGCTCAGCGAGCGGTTCGCGGGGTCGGAGCCCGAGGAGGTGATCGAAGGTATTCGAGTCATCCGCGCGGGCGGCAAGTTCACGTTCAACTTCACGGCGGGACGACAGGTGGGACGGCTGGCCGAATCGCTGGGCGCCGACATCGTCATCGACGACCTGAACAAAATCCCGTTCTACTCCCCCTGGCATACGAAGCGACCGGTTCTTGCCATCCTGATGCATCTTTTCCGAGGCAGCATCTTCCGCGAGACCCTGCCGCCGATGGCGGCGTACGTATGGGCGGCCGAAACCATGATTCCGCTCGCGTACAAGCGATGTCGATTCGCCGTGCTTTCCGAGAGTTCCAAGCAGGACACGGTAAGAGTCGGCATCGACCCGGACCGGATAGCCGTGATTCCTCCCGGGACCGACTTCGATCGGTTCAGCCCCGATGGCTCTGTGCCGCGCGAGCCGCTGGTGCTGCACGTAGGTCGGCTCAAACGATACAAGGCGACCGATCACCTGCTGCAGGCGGCGAGGTTGCTCGAAGATCGGGGCGTGAAGTCCACGACCGTGGTCGTCGGCGACGGCGACGACAGGCCGAGGCTAGAGGCGCTGGCGGCGAAGCTCGGACTGGGCGCCAAGGTCCGGTTCACCGGGTTCGTGCCCGAAGCGGAGAAGGTGAACTGGTATCGACGGGCCACGGCATTGGCCGAGAACTCGGTCAAAGAAGGCTGGGGACTGATCGTGATGGAGGCGAACGCCTGCGGGACGCCGGTGGTTGTTGCGGACTCGCCCGGCCTCCGCGATTCATCAAGGGACGGCGTGAATGGCCTGGTGTACAAGTACGGTGACGTCCCGGCGCTGGCCGAGAGGCTGGAGAGGTTGCTGTCCGACCACGCGTTAGTCAACCGGCTCGGGCAGCAGGCGATCGCATGGGCGAGGCAGTGGACATGGGACGGTGCTGCAGACGCCATGGAGAAAGCAGCCGAGACGGCAATCGCGGCACCGAGGTAGCAGCATGGACTCAGAACACAGCGCTGCGATCAACACCCGTCCAATCCGCGACGGAGACGTCGCGGCACTTGTGCAGCTCACGCTGGTGGCATTCGTCCCGGTGTTCCGCTCGCAAGAGAAGGCCGGGTACGTTCCCATGCCGCTGGTCCGATACTTCAAGAGTCTCTAACGCCGAAGGCGGGCGGACCATGCCCGGACGTGGTGAAACCTCGACCCGACTCGCAGGAATACAGGAAGAAGTCGCCGCGTTGCTCCGCAGCATCGCGGCTGACTTCCCCGTCATCCTCAAGGACAACCTGGTCGGAGTCTACCCCTGGGGTTCGCTGACCTACGGCGCGTTCGACGAACGCTGCAGCGACGTTGATGCGGTCGTGGTGACGCGCCGGGATCTGAACGACGAGGAGTTCTCGGCCTTGGAGAAGTGGTTCAGAGAGTCGGCCGGCAGCAACCCGTGGACCGCGAAATTGGACATGCGGTTCGTCATCAACGGGGAGTTCCTCGACAAGCAGTCGCGCTGCTGCGGGTTCTATTCGGGGAAGCTCGTCCGGCACGGGTCTGACGGCAACCCGATCATCTGGCTGAACGTCGGGGAATGCGGCGTGACCCTCTGGGGCAAGGATGCGAGGCAGATCGCCCCGGCGATTTCCGACCAATACCTGAGCGACGCGCTGCTCCTGGAGCTCAACTATCTGAAGGAAGATCTCGCCAGGAACGCCGGTGATCGCTCCGACCGTGCCTTCCGCCACAACGCCTACGCCGTGCTCACTGCCTGCCGCATCCTCTACACGGCGCGCCACCGCTGCATCGTCTCCAAAGAACGCGCGTACAACTGGGCGGTCGCGGCAGTTCCACCGGAGAGGCGGCCTGCAGTCACGGCGGCATGGACGAATCGCCTCGCAGAACACGGGCAGACGACACCCGACCTCGAGCGATACGCTGCCGAGTTCTTGCGGTTCGCCGCAGAAGAGACGAAGCAGGCACTAGCCCAGCAGCCAGAGCTTCGCTGAATCCTGATGAGCGCCGGCTGGACCGGAACCGCACGCCGGAAGGGCCCCGCTCCCTTGACCCGCTGCCTAAACCAGCATATGATTGCGGCCAGCATGAACAGAGACGTGACTGACAGCCCAGCGCTTGAGGTACAGGCGGTAGTAAAGAACTTCCGCCGCGGCCGCGGTCTGAAGAAGAAGATAACGTGCGCGGTGGACGGCGCGACGCTGACGTTGCCGCGCGGGGAGTTGTTCGGTCTCCTGGGTCCGAACGGCGCCGGCAAGACCACGCTCGTGCGCTGCATAGCCACCCTCCTGATTCCCGACGCCGGGACCGTGAAGGTGCTCGGGCACGACGCGTTCAAGGATTCGCTCTACTGCCGTCAGCGCATCGGGCTCCTGACTTCGGGCGAGCGGACGCTCTACTGGAAGCTCTCGGCGCGCGACAACCTTAACTTCTTCGCCGCCCTCTACGGGCTGACAGGTAAAGCCCGCGACAAGCGGGTTGACTTCCTGATTGAGCTCCTGGGTCTGAAAGAGGTCGAGCGCGATCGACTGGAGCGCTACTCGTCGGGGATGAAGCAGAAAGTGAGCCTGGCCCGGGCGATTCTGCACAACCCCGACCTCATCCTGCTCGACGAGCCTTCGCTCGGTCTCGACCCGCAGTTCGCCCGTTTCATCCGGCAGTTCATCAAAGACGAGCTCAACAAGAAGCAGGGCAAGACGATACTCCTGACCACGCACTACATGGACGAAGCGGACGAACTCTGCCAGCGGATCGCCTTCATCAACAAGGGCAAGATCGTCAATGTGAAGACGCCGGAGCAGTACAAGCGCGATATTCCCCATACCGAGGTGCTGGAAATCCGCCTCCAGGGCCAGCCGGACACGGCGCCGATTCAGACTCTGCCCGGGGTCGAACGCGTCGCATCCGAGTTCAAGGACGGCATCACTACGCTCAAGGTTGTGGCCAAGCGCGCCGAGGCGGTGCTGTCCGAGGCAATCGAGCACCTGCGCCAGGGCGGCCGCATACTGGGAATAGACATCAAGCAACCTACGCTCGAGGACGTATTCCTGTACGAGACCGGCACGTCGCTCGGCGCCGACACGGCCGAGAACAAGCCCGAGGCCCAATGAGCCTGTCCGCGACCGCGTACGTCATTCGGGCCGAGATGGCCAAGACGATACGTATTTACTTCTCCTATCCTGTCATCGTCGTTTTCTGGGCGATCTTCCCCGTGCTCTGGGTTTTCCCGTTCCTCTTCCAGGGCAAAGCGATGGTCGGCTCGGGCACGAGCGCCGCGTTTGAGCAGCTCACCGGTTCGGGCAACTACATGGCCTTCATCCTCATCGGCGCGATGGTGTCGAACTTCGTCTTCTCCGGGCTCTGGGGAGTCGGCAACAGCCTGCGCGAAGAGACATACTGGGGCACGATGGAGTACATCATCGCTTCGCCCACACACCCGCTGATTGTCCTCATCGGCAAGACGCTGGCCGAGGCCAGCATTACCACGTGCATCGTCTTCCTGCAGGCTACCATAATCAGCCTCATGCCGTTCGGCATCTCGTTCACGGTCGCCAAGGTTCTGCCGGTGCTCTTGCTCGTCGTCCTGCTGATGCTCGGGTTCTACGGCTTCGCCATCGCCTTCGCCGGGTTCACCCTGCTCATCAAGGAAGTCCACGGCTGGGTCCATACGCTCGAGTGGGTCTTCTTTCTCTTCTCGCCCATCCGCTACCCGGTACAGATGAACCCGATTACGTCGTTCGTCAGCGTGCTGATACCGCTGACCTGGGCGCTGGTCGCCATCCGCGGCATCATCCTGCTCAACCAGCAGGCGGTCGGGTTGTGGAGAATCACGGGAATCCTGCTGGGAATGGATGCGGCGTTGCTGCTCGGGGGCTACTACACCTTCGTCGCGCTCGAACGGAAGACCCGCCGGGACGGAACGGTAGGGATGCACTGAAGAGGAAGTAACCCAGTGATCAAGAGACCCAGTGATCAAGTGAAGGAAGCCGGCACTAGGCCACTTGACCACTCGACCACCTGGCCACTCTTCTTCCGGTTGCGGCACTACGCGAACGCGGTCTGGGCCGAGAACATCAAGGAGTGGAAGCTCGAGCTGACCTACCCGCTCGATTTTCTCCGCAGCCTGATTGACCCGGTCGTCTACCTGCTACCGTACGTGCTCTACGGGGTTGCTCTGGTGGGCGGGCGATTCTCCCCGAACCTCGCGAAGCTCGTCGGCACGACTGACATCGTCAGCTTCATCACCATCGGCTATGTCTTCATCGGGTTTATGAACATGGCCTTGTGGGCAATGGGCTTCAGCCTGCGCAAGGAACAGATGTACGGCACACTCGAGGCGGTGTTCGCCGCCCCGGTGCCGCGCTGGGTCTTCACCATGGGGATGTCGATGCACTCGATACTGCACCAGTTCCTGATGATAGCCGTACAGCTGCTCTTCGTCCTGGCGGTCTTCAACATCAAGGTCAACCCGCTCGGGCTGCTGCCCGCCCTCGCGATGATCGGCCTGATGCTCGTCGCGCTCTACGGCATCGGCATGATCATGGCCTCGACCACGCTCATCTTCAAACAGGGCTGGCTCATCTCCGAGGCGCTCGGCAGCATACTGATGGTGGTAACACCGATTGCCTACCCGCTTGCGGTCCTGCCCGTATTCATGCAGAAAGCCGCGCTCGGGGTCCCGACCACCTACGGCATCCTGGCCGCGCGGCACTTCCTGCTGGGCGAGCAGATGGGCTTCTCGGTCGGCGCTGCGTTCCTCCGCGTGGCGGTGCTGTGCGTCGTCTGGGTCGTCTTCGGGCTGGTGATATTCGCCGCTATCGACCGCTCTACCCGCCGCAGCGGCACGCTGAGCCACTACTAGCGCGGAAGTGATCCAGTGATCAAGAGATCCAGTGATCGAGTGGAGGATTCCGGCACTGGACCACTAGACCACTCGACCACTAGGCCACTTCCTCTCGGCATTTCTATGGGCGACCCGGCCGGCATCGGGCCGGAGGTCATTCTCAAGTCCCTGTCCCGGACTCCCCGGCTGCGGTGTCGCCTGTTCGGGTCACGCAGCGTGTTCGCACGGGAACAGAAGCGGCTGGGCACCAAGGTCGACCTCTCCTGCGTCGAGGACGTTGCCGGTCGGCTCGGTGTTTTCAAGATGGGACGGGCACAGCGGAACTGCGGCGCTGCCGCACTTGCATGCCTTGAAGCCGGGGTCAGGGAGCTCAGAGACAAGCGCCTATCCGCGCTCGTCACCGCGCCGGTCTCAAAGGAGGCGCTGCGCCAGGCCGGCTTCAGGTGGCCGGGCCAGACTGAGTTCCTGGCCGAGCGACTGGGTGCGAGACGTCACGCCATGCTCGCGTGGACCCCGAAGTTCAAGGTCGTGTTCGTCACCATCCACGAGCCGCTGGCCCGTGTCAGCCGGCACATTACTGCAGCCGCCGTAGCGGAGAAGGTGGAATTGCTCTGCCGATTCCTGAAGGACAGCGGCGTCAAGCGCCCGCGAATCGGCGTGATGGCTTTCAATCCGCACGCCGCCGAGTTCAGCCTCGGCGAGGAAGAACGCATCGCCGCCGGCATTGCCCGAGTCCGCAAGGCGGGCATCAACACGACCGGTCCCATCCCTGCCGACGCCGCCATCGCCAACCTGATGAGAGAGGGTTCAAGGGTTCGAGGGTTCGAGGGTTCGGGTTGCCCGACCGGAACCCCGGAACCCCGGAACCCCGGGACCCCTTCCTTTCACGGCTTCGTCGCCATGTACCACGACCAGGCGATGATTCCCGCCAAACTGCTTGGCCGGGACCAGGGCGTGAACCTTACGCTCGGGCTCGGCCGGGTTCGTACCTCCCCGCTGCACGGAGTCGCTTTTGACATCGCCGGCCAGGGCAGGGCGTCAGCCGGTTCCATGACAGCCGCTATCCGTCTCGCAGGACGGCTGGGCCGCATCGGCTCTCGCCAGGTTTAGTTCAGGAAAACCAAAAGGAGGCGGGGACGGTTGGGGTGGAACTCAAGCGGCTATTTGATTTGACTACCTCATAGAATGGGGGCATCCTAGGAGCTAGCGGAGGTTGAGATGCTCTTGCCGCCTGACTGACCGTCTCCCGCCTCACCAGTCAAGCAAGCTATTATACCTCCCCCTGCACGGACTGTAAAGGACGGTGTGGGGATTCCTGACTTGACCGAGGTCTTGTCAGAAACCGGCGTCGGCGCGGTCCTGACCAGAGAACCGGTCCTGGTAGCGGCGCCAGGCTTCCTGGCGGTTCCGCTCCATCTCCTCAACGGCGGCCTGTGCTTCCTCGTTGCGGCCCAGGAACAGGAGTGAGTCGGCCAGCGTCACATAGGCCGACTGGTCGGAAGGGTTGAGCTGGGTAGCCCGACGGCAGGCCTCAATCGCCCGCTGATACTCACCGCGCTCGAAATGGAGCGATCCCAGCAAGCTGAATGTGTCCGGGTTCTCAGGGTCCAGCTTGTTCGCGGCCGCAGCGGCGGCCATGGCCTGGTCCAACTGCTTCGACTCACGGTGCAGATTGGCGAGACGCATCAGCAGTTCCGGGTCCTTCGGGTCGCGGAGGACCAGGGCCTCGAGGGCGGCCTGGGCCTCGCGCCGCATGTGGAAATACTCATAGAACCCGCTGGTCAACTCCGGCTCGTTGCCGAACTTCAGCTTGATTGCCTCATACCGGTCGAGCGCTTCATCGAACTTGCCCAGCCGGTTCAGGCAGTCCATCTGGTAGAAATAGGGCGCTGGTTCGTCCGGCTCTTCGGCCAGGGCGCGGCCGAATTCGGTCGATGCCTCTTCGATCATGCCGTCCAGATAGTAGTCCCGGCCCAGCTTCTCGTGAGGGTTCTCGATGCTCGGGTCGATCGTCTTGGCCCGCACGTACTCCTCCAGCGCGCTCTGGTATTCCCCGCTCATGGCGTAGGCCACGCCCAGCGAAACGCGGGCCCGGACGTTGTTCGGGTCGAACTCCAGCGCCCGGCGGAACGCGGCGACGCCCTTCTCTTCGTCGCCCGAGTACTCATGCAGGATGCCGAGCCCGATCTGGATATCGAGATCGCCCGGCAACTGCCGGAGTGCCTGGTTGAACAGGTCCTCGGCCCGGGAGAAGTTGGACAGGTAGAGATACCGTACCGCCTCACAGGCGGTCGTGTACGGGTGCCGGGGGTCTGTCTCTAGCGCGTGGGCGCAGATATTGTCGAGCGTCTCCTCCTCGGAGAGCAGGTCGGCGCAGAGCGCGGCCAGGTAGTGAATGTGCAGATTGGTCGGGGCCAGGTGCAGCGCTTCGAGCAACATCCCCAGTGCCTCGTCCTCGTCTTCGCGGTAGAAGGCCGCGCGCGCCTGGCGGAACAGATGGCTCGCCGTATGAACCCGTCCGGGCTCGCCCGACTGGCGTCTGCTCGCCTGGCGATCACGGTGCCGGCGGGGACTGGGGACCGACTCCACTACTAATTGTAGATGGCAGGAAGCGGTTGGGCAAGCGATATCTTCAGATCGCCGGCGAGCTCAGACGTGAGATTCACAACCAGCCAAAGAGGCACGGAGATCATCTAGCACGGGACTCGCTCCCTCGTTCAGTCGGACAGCTGTGCGAACCCGCGGCTGTGCCGTGTTGCGTCGAGTGGGTGGTCAAAATAGAATAGCGGGAGGGACACTCTCGCTATGATGGTTCCATCTAAGGGAACTCCACTCAAACTACCAGTCCGTGTCCGGGCTTTGGACACTTCACTTCTTCCTCTAGCCCTCCCCACCTTGTCCACTTATTCAGACGCAGGAACGGACTCAGCGGTGCGGCGGTCGGAGTCAGGACATGCGGCCCCGCGGCTCAAGAGGTTACTGCCGCGTGGCCGGGATTCCACATGTCAAATGGGCGGGCGCAATCGGGAGATGGCTTCAAGCTCTCCCAGAGCCGACGGACGGCCCTGTCTCCGAGATTCCCGCAGAGGTACCGCTCAAGGACTTGGCCCCAGGATGAAGCGTGCGCGCTCGAGGCGTAGCATCTCGTAGGGCGTCATACACTTGATGTTGAGACCGATGCAGGCATCAGGAATCTTGATCTTCCGCGTAGAGGCTGAAGGTATCTCATGCGTGACAACCGTGTGCCTGCCGGCGCGGGCCTGCGCGACGAGGTAGTAGTCGGCCACCTGGAGAAAGGTGCTCACGGCGGCAGGTTCGTAGCGCTGCCCTGTGGCCCAGGCGCTCACCGCGCCCAGGGAAGGAACCGCGGATGCATCGGGCCGGAGGAAGAACCCCGCTCCCCGTGCCCCGGCCCATGCCGACAAATCGTCCGCCAAGGCCAATATCTCGTCCCCGACCTTCTCGATGCTGAAGACTCTCCCGGCGGCGTTGTTCTCGACAAGCCAGTCCCAGAACGCCGGGCAGAAGTCAAGCCCGTAGTGCAGGTTCTTGGCGCTGATGAACACGTTGGCATCGAGTACGTAGGCCATCAGGCGCCCAGTCCCAGGCTGCGCCCCAAGTCCTCGAATGTGGACATTTTCTTGAATCCGAGCAACCGGAAAGCCTCTGTGAAGGAAGATCTACCTTCCAGTGTGCTGACTACTAGAGCGCGGGCGAACCGCTTGCTGGCTCGCGCACCCAATGTCAGATAGAAGTTGCCGCCGCTGCCCTTCGGCAGCGCGCGCAATCGTGCGAGTTCGTCATCATATGCAGTCCAGTATGCGTCCCGCGTCAGCCCGCCCGCGTCGTGCATACGGCGCAGAATCACCAGCGTGCTGACTTTGAAGCGTTTCGCTAGGCGGGCAGTTTCCTCGCGCAGCTCTGCGCGACGGTCGTACTCGTCGCGGAATAGGTTCAGAGGCACGAGCAGTTCGGCAGCAACATGATTGCACCAGCGTTCCACTTCGTGATCCGGCAACAGGCCCGCCTGTACGTCAGAGAGGGCCGACTGGCCCAGCCAGATGTGAACCAGCTCGTGCGCCAGCGTGAACATCTGCGCGGCTTTGGTGTCGGCGCCGTTGACAAAGACAAGCGGGGCGACACTATCGGACAGGGCGAACCCCCGGAACTCCTGCGGGTCGAGCTTGCGCCGGTTGTTGCTACCCACGACGCCACTCACCATGACCAGCACGCCTAGATCGTCGGCCTGCTCTATGAAGCGGCGGAGCGCGTCGGTCCACGTCGGCTGCCGTCTACGTTCCTCAACGTCGAACCCAAGTGCGTGACGGATTCGCGCTGCGGTCCTGACCGCGCCCTGAGCGACCGTGACCGAGCCCACAAACGCCAACGGTGTGCCACCCATTGCCAGCTCGAAATCCCTGTACCACTCCTGACGCTGCTGGCAAATGTAGAGAGTGTCGAGCAGGTTCGGGCTTGGGCGTCTTACCTGTGCGTTCGCGACCGTGCGAAAATCCGGAATCGGCATGGTCTCGACCGGCCGCTCTTTCAGAAACAGGAAACCGAGAGGAGCGTGAGTTGCCCTGGCGAAACCTTCAAGCTGCTTTAGCGTCGGCTGCGAGTCGCCGCGCACCCATGCCGGAAGCTGAGGAATGCGGTGTGCCAGCTCCGCGATGGTGAAGCCGGCCCGCTCACACGCCCAGTCTAGCAGCGTCGGAACGACCTGCACTCTCAGCATGGTTGGATTCTAGGATTCGGAGACGGGCGTGTCAAATGGGCGGGCGGAATTGGGGCGTGGTCCCGATGCCCTTGACGAGCTTCGTATTGAGAAAAGTAAGGTGTCCCCGTTTCTGGGCCGGTCGGAAGCGGCTGGCTGAGCGCGTCCCACAACGCCAGTTCCTTCATGTCCAGATACGTGGGTTGAGCAGCCCACTCACCCGCTTCTTCCTGAGCCAACGCCGTGATCAGACGCAGACAGGCTGC
>VGIR01000087.1 GCA_016867815.1 candidate division WOR-3 bacterium
GCGCCAGGGATTGACCAGCGCATACTCCTGCTCCCGGCGCTCGACCTTGACGCGCTGGTTGATCGTCAGGTAACATCAATCGTAGCAGCAATGCGCAAAGGGGGTCACGATGTGCCCGGGCCGGCCCACCGTCTCCCGCCTTTGGTCTTCCTTGCCAAGCCGCAACCTGCAGGCATAATGTAGCGTCCTATTCCCGAATCTGTCCGTTGGTCTGGATAAAAGGAGTTTCACTGTGAGCACAGAATTCGACCGGCAGGCCGCGGCCGTGAAAGCCGATCTCAAGCGGATGCTTGACGCCGGCTGCAGCTTCGCCGACGCGCGTCTCTATGACGAGGACCGCACCGAGCGCCTCACGCTCTACGACGGCAACCTCGAAACCAACTACGGCGCGAATGAGCGCGGCATCGGCGTGCGCGCCCTTTACAAGGGTGCCTGGGGCTTTGCCGCCACCGCCGACCTCGCCTCGATATCGGCCTGCTTCGACAAAGCGCTGGCCAACGCCAAAGCCGCAACCATGCTGCCCGGCTTCCCCAAAGACATGGGCCCGGCCCAGCCTGCCAAAGGCCAGTACCGGCCACCGGTCAAGCAGGACCCGTTCCATGTGCCCATGTCCGAGAAGCTCGCCCTGCTCTCCGGCATCGACGCCGGACTGAAAGACAGCACGGTCGCGCACCGGTATGTCACCGCCGGGTTCCAGCGCCGGAAGATCTTCTACTGGAACTCCGAAAGCACCGAGGTCGACCGCTGGCAGCTCAACACCTTTGGCACGATGGCAGTGATGGCTCCCGACGCGCAGGGCCGCACCCAGCGCCGCACCATGGAGCTCTTCTGCAATGGCGACGGCACGCGCGGGTACGAATGGCTCTCCGATCCCGAGGCGTTCGGCGGCCACGCCGAGCGTGTCCGGAAGGAGCTGTCGGAAATCATCGCGGCCGACCCCCTGCCCGCGGGCAAGCGTGACGTGATTCTCCTGCCCGGCCAGGGCTTCCTGCAGGTCCACGAGACCATCGGCCACGCGCTCGAGCTCGACCGGATCCTCGGGTACGAGCTGTCGTTCGCCGGTGGCTCCCACGTCCGCCTTGAGCACATCGGCAAGCTCCGCTACGGCTCGGACAAGCTCAACGCCCGGGCCGGCATCGTGCTCAACTCGCCCGGCACGTTTGGCTTCGACGACGAGGGCACGCCCCAGCGCGACTACTACCTGATTGAGAGCGGCATCCTCGTCAACGTCCTCTCCTCGCGCACGGACCTGGCCGAGGCCAACGCCAAGGCCGGCCGCGTCGCCGTCAAAGAATCCGGCACCGCTGCCCGCGCCTGCGCGTTCTACCGCACGCCGATTGACCGGATGACCAACATCAACATCGACGCCGGGAACGACGGCACGCTCGAGGACATCATCGCTGCCACCGAGGACGGAGTGGTGCTCGACGTTCCGGTCTCCTGGTCGATCGGTTCCAACCGCGAGCACTTCCACTTCGCCACGGAAATCGCCTGGGAAGTGAAGAACGGCAAGAAGACCAAGGTCTACAAGAACCCGACCTACCACGGGCACACGCTCGAGTTCTGGAACTCGCTCGACAAAGTCGGGAGCAAAGCTACCTGGTGCCTGGAACAGGTGCCGAACTGCGGCAAAGGCGAGCCGAACCAGATAATGGAGCTCGGCCACGGCATACCGGTGATGCGCTTCCGTGGCGTCGAAACCGGGGAGAAGGAGTAAACATGCTGGAGAAGAGAATCCGCGACCTGTTGCTTGCGGCCCGGGCCGATGCGCGCAAGCAGGGACTCGAGGCCGAGTTCAACTTCCACCGCGAGCGGTCGAGTTTGATCAGACTGGGTAACTCCTCGGTTGCCCTCTCGACCTCTGAGGAGCTCTCTCGGCTCGACGTCACAGTCCAACAGGGACGCAAGTCCGGCGCGTATAGCATGACTTCCGACATCACCTCACCGACGCAGCTCGCCGAGGCGCTGAAGGTCGCCGCGACCAATTGCCAGGCCGCGCTGGCAAAGGACTACGACCCCATCTTCGGCGTGGTCGAAGAGGCGGTCGACGACTCGACGGGGTTCGACCCGGCACTGGAAGCGCTGTCGCCGGTGGCCAAGACTGAGCTCTGCAAGAAAGTCGTAGACGCGGTCAAACCGATGGGCAAGTACGACTTCTCCGGCTCCTGGTCGTCCGGCTCGACTGAGATGTACTACATCTCCACCGCCAACGACAACGAAGCCTACCGCCGGCTCACCGACGGCAGCTTCATCATGGTCCTGAAAGAACAGGACAAGAAGTGGGAGCTGCAGGCCGAGCGGACCCAGAAACGGGCGGGCGAGTTCTCGGCCGACGACGTCATCGCCGAGTTCAAAGCCATGCTGCCCGTGTACGAAAAGAACCCCGGGTACAAGACGCACGTCGATCGGCAGCGCGTGATGTTCGGTCCCGACGCGGTTGCCAATCTGCTGGGCCTTACCATCTGGGGAGCGTTCGTCGGCCGGATGTGGGAAGAGAAGCGGGCGTTTTCTTCGAACCTGAAGCCCGGCGACCGGCTCTTCCCGGAAAGCGTCACCATCACCGACGACCCGACCAACCCCAACGTCTTCGGCATGCCCTTCGACTTCAAGGGCAGTCGCCGCCGCCCGCGCATCCTCTGCGACAAGGGCATCCTCAAGACCATCCTCTATGACTCGGGCACCGCGGCCAAGTACAAGCGCCAGCCCACCGCAAGCGACCTGGGCAACGACGACTTCTGCCTTTCCCCGGGCACCGCGCCGGCCGGGATCGACGCCGGCCGCAAGCTGGCCCAGGACGCGCTCTACGTCCCGCAACTCCACTACGTTCACATGCCGGACCCCACCAAGGGCATGTTCACCTGCTCCAGCCGGTTCAACGCGCGGCTCATCAAGAACGGCGAGTTCGTCGCGCCGCTCCTCTCCTCGCGCGTCACCGACACTATCCCGTCGGTGTTCGGCGGCATCACCGCCATCTCCTCGCGCACGATTCCGTGGAACGTCTCCGGTACGTATGACCGCCGCTCCCCGACCGCGATGAGCATCCCGGAGTACATCATCTGCGACGGCGTCCGCATCTCGGACGTGGCCGACAGCTTCTAGACAGGCAAGCTGACCATGGAAGCCGGACTTCGGTCCGGCTTCCTGCTTGCTTGGCGAACCATTGATGAACACTGATAGACACAGAAGCAGAAAGGCGGAAGCCGAGCTTCCGCCAAGTACGTGGCATGCCGAGGAGGGGAGTTGAACCCCTATGGGTGTGAACCCACTAAGTCCTGAGCCTAGCGCGTCTGCCATTTCCGCCACCTCGGCAGGACTTTCGCGGCTTCTAGGATAGCCGCGAAGACCGAGGAGTCAAGGACGTGTCCTGACCCCACTCCTCACTTCCGACACCTGGCTTCCGGCTCTGGCCGTGTCCGGCTCCTCTTGGTGCCTTTGTGTCTTGGTGGTTGACTCCGGCTCCGCTCCTGCCGGCCTCCCGCCTCATCCGTGTCTGTCCGTGTCCATCCGTAGTTGATTCCCCAACGCCCTGACTTCTGGCTTCACTAGTCTGACTTCTGCCTTCTGACTTCGGCCGGTCCATCCATCCGTGGTCTTCCATTTCATCCTGTGCCAACATCCGCGCCTTCATCGCGAAACTCCGCATCGTTATTGACAAGCGGACTCCGTCCGCTAATCTGCGTTAGTGCTCATCAACGCAACTGATATCGGCAAATCACTCGGCGCTGAGACGGTGCTGCAGCACGTCAGCTTCACCATCAGCCCGGGCGAGAAGATCGGGCTCGTCGGGCCGAATGGCAGCGGCAAGACGACCCTGCTCAAGTTGATCCTGCGGCAGATCGAACCGGACCAGGGCGACATCGCCATTGCGGGCGAGCCCGAAATCGGCTATGTGCGGCAGGACGTGCTCGACGACGAGGACCTGACCGTGGAGCAGGCGCTTTTCGGTGAGATGGAAGAACTGGAAGCCAGGCTTGCCCAGCTCCGCAAAGAAATCGCTGCCAGCCCCGATGATGAAGGCGAACTGGCCAAGGACGAGGTAATCGAGGATGAACTCAACACTCGGTTCGGCAACGGCTACCGCAGCCGCTGCGAGAAGACCCTGGCCCAGTTTGGTTTCAACCTCGACCGGTACAAGGCGAAGGTCAACGTGCTCTCTCCCGGCGAGCGGGCGCGGCTGGAGCTCGCCCGGGTCCTGGTGCGCGAGCCCAATCTCCTCATCCTCGACGAGCCGACCAATTTCCTCGACATCGGCCAGCGCGAGTGGCTGGAACGCTTCCTCGAGGAGTTCGCCGGCACCGTGCTCGTGGTCTCGCACGACCGAGTCTTTCTCGACCGCGTCGTCAACCGGGTGTTCGACTTGCGCCGGTCCCGGCTCACGGTCTACGAAGGCGACTACGACGACTACGAATTAGCCCGGGAGCAGGAACGGGCGAAGCTCGAGCACGAGCACGAAGTCCAGCAGAAGGAGATACACAAGCTCGAACGCGCGGCCGAAGAGCGCAAGGTCTGGTCCGCCCGCCGCGAGAAAACGAAGACCGCGGCCCATGACAGCGGCTTCGAGGGACACCGCGCAGCCAAGATGGCGAAGCGGGCCAAGCATGCCGAAAAGCGCATCGAGCAGATGATCGAGGCGCATGAGGCGAAGAAGCCGATCGTCGAGAAGCGGCCCAGGCCCGTGCTCGTAACCGAGGAACTGCCTGATAAACGGGCCGTGCTGGCCAAAGACCTCACCAAGTCATTCAGCGGCCGGACGGTGATTGAAGGCGCATCATTCGAAATGAGGACCGGCGAAAGGGTGGCGGTCATCGGCCCCAACGGCTCCGGCAAGACCGTCCTGCTGCGCATGCTCGTCAGCGAACTGGAGCCGGACAAAGGCAAGGCGCAGTTCGGCGCCGGGACCAGGGTCGGCTACTTCCCGCAGGACATAACGTCACTCGACCTCAAGCGAACCGCGCTCGAAGAGGTGATGGAGTCCGGCGCCAACCAGGAGACCGCGCGGACCGTTCTCGGCACGCTGCTCCTTCGCAAAGCGTTCGCGGAGAAGAAGCTCTCCGAGCTATCAGCCGGCGAGCGGTCAAAGGTTCTGCTGGCGCGGATTCTCGCGGGCGGAGCAAACCTGCTGATACTGGACGAGCCGACGAACCACCTTGACATTGACGCCCTGCTCGCGCTCGAGAACCTGCTCGCGAACGCGCCGGTCGGAGTGCTCTTCGCCACGCACGACCGTGCCCTGCTCTCCAGGCTTGCCGACCGGGTTCTTGAACTCAGAGACGCCAGACTGATCGACCACCGCGAGCGCTACGAAGCGCTCGTCCGCAAGAGTTAGCAGTTAGAAGTTAACGGTTAGGAGTTGGCCCGGCTGACTCTGTCGCGCCGAACGGATGGAGGAGTTACGTCCGTCCCTGTCCCCGCCCTCTGGCGCTCCTGGTTACTTGGTGTCTTGGTGGTCAGACTCAGGTTCCGTCCGGGCTTGTGGCGCTCTTGGTGACTTGGTGCCTTGGTGGTGAGACTCCGGTTCCGTCCGGGCTTGTGTCCCCGCCCTCTGGCGCTCTTGGTGACTTGGTGTCTTGGTGGTGAGATTTCGGTCGGGGCTTCCGGTCCGAAGCTTGTAGCTTGAGGCTTGCGGCTTGTAGCCGCTTGGGCTTGAGCTAGGCTCTTCCGAAGAGCCGCTGCAGCCTGAGCCGCAGCACGAGGAAGAAGGCGCGGCGGACGATTCTCTTGTTCATCTTCGACGTGCCCGCGCGCCGCTCGGTAAAGACGATCGGCGTCTCCTTGATACGGAGGCCCTTGCGCCAGATCAGGAAGTCAATCTCGATCTGAAACCCGTAGCCGTCTTCCTTCAACTTCTCGAGGTCGATGCCGGCCAGCGTCTCGCGCCGGTACGCCTTGAATCCCGCGGTCAGGTCGCGAATCGGCACGCCGGTGACGACCCGCGCGTACATGCAGGCGAAGTAGGAAAGCAGCAGCCGCTTCATCGGCCAGTTCACGACCGACACGCCCTCGGAGTAGCGCGAGCCGATGACGAGGTCGTAATCCTTCAATAGCTCGATCATCTCCGGCACCTTGTCCGGCGGGTGCGAGAAGTCGGCGTCCATCTCGAAGCAATAGTCGTACCCGTGCTCGAGCATGTACTTGAACCCGAGGACGTACGCGGTGCCCAGCCCCATCTTGCCCGGCCGGCGGACCAGGTGGATCCTGGAATCGGCCGCGGCCATCCGCTCGACCATGTCGCCGGTCTTGTCCGGCGAATTGTCGTCGATGACCAGGGCTTCGATTTCCGGCGACTTCGAGAGCACCTCGGGCAGGATGCGCTCGATGTTCTCGGCTTCGTTGTAGGTCGGGAAAATGACCAGTCCGCGTGCCACGGGGAATACTATCTAATCAGCCCAAATGAGTCAAATGCGGAACCGGATAGACCAGAATTCAGAATCCAGAAACCAGAATTCAGAGTGGCCGGCCCGAACCGGAGCTCTGGACTCTGGACTCTGGTCTCTGAATTCTGGATTCTCCGATTCCTCAGATGTGGCAGCTTCCGCCGCCGTGCTTCTGGAAGTACTTCTGGTGATACTCCTCGGCCGGCCAGAACCTAACCGCCGGGACAATCTGAGTGACTATCGGCCGGGTGAACCGCCGCGCCTTAGCGAGCTTCTCCTTAACGGCGACGGCCGAGGCCTGCTGCTCCGGCGAGTGAAAGAAGATGGCTGAGCGGTACTGCGACCCGAAGTCCGGTCCCTGCCGGTTGAGAGTGGTCGGGTCGTGCATCGACCAGAACCTGTCCAGCAACTGCTCGTAGGTGACGACGCCCGGGTCGAACACCACCTCCACCGCTTCCGCGTGCCCGGTGCCATCCGAACAGACATCGTCGTAGGTCGGCTTCTCGGTCTTCCCGCCCGTATACCCGACGGTCGTCTGCACCACGCCCTTCAGCTTATCGAACTCCGCCTGTACTCCCCAAAAACAACCCGCGGCGAACGTCGCGGTGTCGGTATTCATCGGCAACTCCTTTTTCTCAATCGCCACTGCCTGCTCCGCCGGCGCGGCCCCGCATGCCATAACCACGGCTACTGCCAACACGACTTGAATGCTCCACATCACGTATTAGACTAGTCCAACGGGCAAACAGACTCGCAGACATGCAGAACGCCAGATCCGCACTCGTGTTTCTCCGCGATTCGGGCTTCAATCGGGCTTCGAGTTTCGAGCTTCGGATTTGTCGTGACAGGCAACGTCTCCCCGCAGGACAGGAAAGTAGGCAATTGGGCTTCCGCAAAAGGAGCTGAAGATGAGAACAAAGACGATTCGCCAGCAGGTCACCTTCAGGGGCGCGACGCCCCACGAGCTCTACGAGTGGCTCATGGACTCGAAGAAGCACACACGGTTCACCGGCTCCAAGGCCACAATCAGCCGCAAGGTCGGCGGCAGGTTCAAGGCGGGCGACGGCTGGATCGACGGAATGAACCTGGAACTGGTGAAGGACAAGCTGATTCTCCAGGGCTGGCGTGGCAACGACGAAGACTGGCCCAAGGGCTACTACTCAACCGTCAAGTTCACGTTCACCAAGACAAAGAGTGGCACCCGTCTCGACTTCCTCCACTCCGGTGTTCCTGTGAGTGCGTACGAGGGAATCAGGGATGGCTGGCGGGAATACTACTGGGAGCCGCTCAAGCTCGCCCTGGCCAAGTAGCCGATACTCCGATTCCGCCCCTGCCCGCGCACCATTGGCGCGAGCAGTGAGTGAGTCCTCCAAAGCACCCGTCGAAGCACGCGGCGAAGCAGGGGTCGAAGCACCGGCAGAAGCATCGCTAGGTGAATAGTGCGTCGCGTCGGCGGTCGCGTCGTTCGCTGTATCTTGAGCTGAATCTCGACCTCAATCCTGACCTGGATTCTGCGCTGCACCGCGCGTTGCTCGCGGAGTTCTACCCGCAGTTGCTCAACTCGTTGCTCGCGCAGATGTTCGGTTCGATGTTCCTCGCGTTGGCTTTTGACTTTTACCTTTTGACTTTTGACTTCTTCCATGGGCTGATGCTACCCCCCAGGCGGCCCGTGGGCCGCCCACTCCACGGCAGAATTGTGGTCTGGATTCGATCTCATACCATATGTTGTGGCAGCCGTATCTGCTTACCGGTCCTGCAATTCTGCGTTCAGGATTCCAGTTTCTGCGTTCTGGATTCTGGTCTAACCGGCTCCGCCACTGCCGCGCTCCGGTCCGCCGTTTTGCATTTTGCTATCTGCATTCTGCAGTTTGCATTGCCTCCGCGCATAGCCCGGCAGGCAAGTCCCAATACTGACCCGGACGCAACCTCGACTGCTGTCTCGGCGGCAGTCCGGGCCACAAGTACCCGGACTCACTGCAGAGGAACGCGGACTGCAGACCGGCAAACTGCGTCCCCTGCTCTCCGGCACACAAGCCCCCGAACTCCCGGTCAGACTGCTCCGGAGACTAGGGACGAAGGACTTTCCGGGACTACGTTCGCGACTATCTGAGGAACGATGTACGATACAACGATGCAAACGATGCGGAGGGTATTCCCCCACGTGCAGGGGTCATTTCGTCAGCTTCAAGCCCAAAGCCTCAAGCCTCAAACACATAGGCCCAAAAGCCCGCTTCCGCGCCATCCTACAGCGTTGTAGAATTGCCGCCCGGCAGACAACAGAACCGGGTTTCGTTCTAGCCGTACTTCGGCTCGCTTGCGCTTGGGCTGGCTGTAGGCTGTTAGCCGTAGGCCGTGAGCGGCTCCTACGGCGCGCGTTGACTTCCGTCCGGTTCGCGGCTATAACTCTCCGCGTGATTGACCGCGCGCGAGCGAGACCGTCGAGCTGTCCATGACGACACAGTCCATCTCGATAAAGGCGGGTGACGTTGTGGAGGGCTTCGCGCCGCAGGAGCTCGTTGAGATACGGTCAGTGTCCCAATCCGGTCAATGGGTGCTTGTTGTTGGCGTGGGAGTGCTGTCGCGGCGAGAGTACAGCCGTCCTCTTACGCCTGAACAGGCCTCGGCGCTCACGCGTGTCCGCGGATACAGTCACGACTTCAAGGGCGATCCTGCGGAATGGCTGCTTGGCGTCGAGGCTATGCGACTGAAGACCGCCTACCAGTTCGATCCTCTATTCGCAATGAACGCCAGCGTGGTCGACCCACTACCTCATCAAATAGAGGCAGTCTACCGCTATCTTCTACCCCAGCCGCGCATCCGCTTCCTGCTCGCTGATGACACTGGAGCCGGCAAGACAATCATGGCCGGACTTGTGATCAAAGAACTGCTCTTTCGCGGTGCCATCAGGAAGGTGCTTGTCGTTACGCCCGGCGGGCTCACCAAGCAGTGGCAGGAAGAGGAGTTGCAGGGCAAGTTCGGGTTGGACGCCCGGCTGGTGAATCGGCCTTCGTTTGACGCGGATCCACGGCAGTTCCATCGCTACGATGACGGCATCTTCGTGGTGTCGGTGGACTTCTTGGCCCGCAACCAGCCTTGTCTTGACGCGGCCAAGCAGGTGCAGTGGGACATGGTCATCGTCGACGAGGCCCACAAGCTCTCTGCCTATGCCTACGGCACGCGTATGGAAGAGAGCGAAAGGTATCGTGCGTTGAGGGAACTTTCGTCCAGAACAGACCATCTCCTGATGCTGACGGCGACTCCGCACCGTGGTCGCAAGGACACCTTCCGATACGTCTTGCAGTTACTCGACGTTGACCTGTTCCAGAAGGATGAGCTTGTTGGCCAGCGAGTGCGCGAACAGACCGCGCTGCTCTCGACTCCAGGTGAAGCCTTCGAGTACGAGGCTCCGATAACGCATGCAAAGAACCGTTTCTTCCTGCGCCGCCTGAAAGAAGAGATGGTCGACTGGAACGGGCAACCGCTGTTCAAGCCACGATATACCAGGACGGTTGGCTATGACCTCACGCCTGAGGAGAAGGATCTCTACGACCGAGTGACCGCTTACGTTAGGTCTAGGCGCAGACAGGCCCGAGCAGCAGGCAACAGGAACGTGGAGCTGACCGTGATGGTTATGCAGCGCCGCTTGGCCAGCAGCCTCTACGCGATAACGCGGACGCTCGAGAACCGCCTCGCTGCTCTCAACGACGTGCTGACAATGCTGCGCGACCGCAAGCGCGTCCTAGCCGAAGGTGCGGCTGTCACGCCATCATCCATCAGGCCAGACGATCCGCAGGATATCTCCGAGTATGAGGACTTGGACGACGACGAACGTGAACGCTTCGACAAGCGAATCCTGCGCCAAGTGCTGTCGGCACGCCCTCGCGACGTGGAAGATGAGCGCGACGAGGTCGAAGAGCTTCTCAAACTGGCACGAGGCCTTGCCGACCATCGTGAAGCGAAGTTCAACGAGCTGCTCAACGTGCTCGATTCGACCGGCGTCATCAAGGCTGAGGGCGAAAAGCTGCTTATCTTCACCGAGCACCGTGACACCATGACCAAGCTGGCCGAGCGTCTAGAAGCCAAGGGCTACTCCGTTGTCACAACTCATGGCGGCATGAACGTAGACGAACGCAAGCGGGCGCAGGTCAAGTTCAAGACTCAGGCGACAATCATGGTCGCCACCGACGCCGCGGGTGAAGGCATCAACTTGCAGTTCTGCCGCTACCTCATCAACTGGGACATTCCATGGAATCCGAATCGTCTTGAACAGCGCATGGGGCGCGTCCATCGCTATGGCCAGTTAGGAGACGTGCGTGTGTACAACCTCGTGGCGCAGAACACGCGCGAAGGCTCGGTGCTGACCACGGTCCTTAGCAAGCTCGACACGATGCGCGAACAGATGGGCGAGGACCGCGTCTACGACGTCATCGACGAGTGGCTGCAGGGCGTGAGTCTCGTTGATCTGATTACCGAGGCCATAGACGCCGACGACAGCTCGCAAGGCGGGCGCAAGGCCGCCGAACTGGTTGATGATGCTCAGGGCGAAGAACGCGCCAAGGCGGCAATCGAACTCCAGCGGAAGTCCTCGCTGGCCTCCAAACTGAATCTTCGCTCGGCGCGTGAACTGCTGGACCAATCCGAGGAACGACGCATCCAGCCGCTGTTCATCCAGCGGTTCTTTGAGCGCGCATGGGCTGCCTGCGGCGGTGAGATGAGGCAGGACCGAACCAGCCCGGTCTGGTATCTAGGTTCAGCGCCGCCTGCACTGATGCTACTTGGCCAGGAGCTACGCCGGCCGATAGACGACCGCGTGGCCGATCCGGTGGTCTTCGACAAGTCCCTCGTGAGTGTCGCCAGCCCCGTGCGCGTCCCGGATAACACACGGCTGCTTGGTCCCGGCCAGCCGCTCTACGACGTACTCCTCGAATGGGCGATACGGAACGCGCAGCGCAGCCTGGCTCAGGGTACGGTACTCGCAGACCCCAACCTCGGCACCCCACAGGGAGTCTGGCTTGTCCGTTCGGTCATCAGGGATGGACGCCGCCCTTCCGGTACTGCTACAACTCCCGCACACGAGCAGCTCGCCCTGGTCGTTTCGGATCGGATGGGGATGCGCAAGACCTCGGCGTCCTACCTTCTGGACTGCGTCGCACCCGACGCGGACATGGTATTGCCCGATGTGCCGCCACGTGGCGAAGACACCATTCGGGACTGGGCTTTGGCTGAGATTACCGAGAAGCAGCTTGATGCGACCCTGCAGGCGAGACAGACGGAATGCGACCTGCGCCGGCGATACCTGGAAGAGACATTCTCCTATCTAATCCTTGAACTGACCGAGGTACTGAACCAACTGCACCAGCGGTCACTGTTCGGCGAGGAAGAAGAGGAGGAGGCCAAACGGCTTTCCTCGCGACTTGCAGTCCTGCGGCAGCGCAAGCAGGACAGGCTTCAGGAATTGGACCAAATGTTGCGGCTGTCTCCGGACATGCCGACGATAGTCAGCCACGCCTTGGTCGGCCCCACGCCGAACGCGGTGATGGAGAGCGACACCGGTACGCCGGGCCAGGGCGTACCAATGCAGCGCGATGACGAGGTCGAGAGGATTGCGATGGAAGTGGCGATGCGGTTCGAGCGTGGCCGCGGCTGGAAGCCGTTCGATGTCAGCGCTGACGGCGAGCACTACGACATCCGGTCCGAGTCGCCGGCTGGAGAGAAGCGTTTCATCGAAGTCAAAGGCCGGTCCCAGACCGGCGCGGTCATCATCACCGGCCCCGAAGTGGACAAGCTGCGCCAGTTGGGTGAGCGAGCATGGCTCTACGTGGTG
>VGIR01000088.1 GCA_016867815.1 candidate division WOR-3 bacterium
GAAGCGCTGGCGCCCTGGCGAGATGCGCTGGCGCTGGTGTGTAGCTGGGCTGCTACATGCCGAGCAGCACTTCCGGTGCGTAGATGGCTACCGGCACATCCCCGCATTGCTGAGTGCACTGGAACGGTCCGCGTCACCGAAAGAAATTGACGCAACAGAGAGAGTTGCCTAAAGTGATGTGGGAGCCGCTAGGAATTTCAACTAACCGAGGGACATGCTCAACCACCCCACCACAAGACGTAGTAGAAAGTTATCCACCGAGTTATCCACATTCTATCCCCACTGTTAACCACACTCGGTTATCAACACGACTACCACCAGCTGTATCCACATACTTATCCACACCACCACTAGTATGCCTTGACATTGAAAGCTCAACTGGCATTCTGGGTTGATGGCCGACAGTACTTCCGCTTCAGTCAGCAGGCAGACCCCCGGGCCGCTCCGGGACCAGCCCCCTGCATGACCTCATGAGGGTCCGCCCTGGTCCGGCAATGTGCCCTTATGCTTCGGGAAAGCGATTCTTCGTGCTTGTCGCCCTGGTGGCCATGGTCATCCTGGCGATGACCAGTGTGGCGATATGCGCGGTGCTTTCCGGGAAGGACGGCGTCATCACCGGGGCCTGCTGCGGCGCCATGTCGGCCGCCGTGTGCGGCGTGGAGTGAAAGCGGGTGGACGAGCCCCGGCTGACAGCGTCCATGCGCATCGCGCTGGCCGACCTCAAACTCGCGAAGCTGCACGTCGCCTGTCCCGGCGTCAAACGCAACCGACTGGCGACCGACGTCGAGGTCATCCCGCTGGCCCAACTCGTCGACGCCCCATAGCCACCCGGCCCGGGCCAAGCCAGCGCGCCGGCTCAAGCACAAGCGCAAGCGCAAGTCGTCCATCGTTGATCGTCGCGTTCGGAGTTCCTCGCTCAGCGTTCCTCACTCATCGTTCTCCTCGTTCCTCCGTCTTCAGTGCCCACCTCCCGCCATTCTGCATCTTGCTCTTTGCATACTGCAATTCGACTTCGTCCCGTCCCCATCTTTGCCTTTTGGCTTCTGACTTGTGCTCCGTCACGTTGTCCCTGGCCCTACTCACACCCATCTCCCACTTTCCTACTTCTCACTCCTCGTTCATCGCTTTTCCCCGTCCTTTCCCGCACTAGACCCCCTGATCACTTGCTTCTGTCTCGTCCTCGCGGTATTCGATCTCGGCTCTGGCTTCGGCCCGAGAACCGTAACAGGAACATACCACCAAGACACCAAGGCACAAAGGGTGCCGGACGAAAGACGGTGAGCGAAGAAAGGTGAACGAGAAAGGGGCGGGTTCTGGGTCGAACGTCGGATTCAGGGCGACACCAGATTCTTGCTTTCAGTTTCCCAACGGCTATTGTGGAAGGGTGACAATCCGCAGCCGGAGACGGCATGGACCGACGTCAGTATCGACCCGAAGTGAGGCGGGCCGGCTGTGTTTGTAGCCGAGGTGCTGGGCTTGAGCCTGGGCTCGCTTGCCTTGTCTTGGGTCGGCGCATACGTCGTGACGAGGCGGGCGGGGAGAGGAGCGCCGATGGACGTTCCCGTCGCCCGGAGTTCCCATGCGCGACCGACGGTCACCGGCGGCGGTATCGGGCTGGCGCTGGCGCTCTGCCTGTCTCTGTTGCTGATTTCCGTGTTCCGCCATGGCCACCCGCAGGGAGAGATCGGCCTGTTCAGTGTCGCCACGGTTGTCGTCGCTGCCGTCGGCCTGTGGGATGTCTACCGTGACCCGCCCGGGCACTGGCGGCTGTTCCTGGAGTTGGGCGCTGCCGGGATGGTCATGGGTGCCGGGATGGGAATCTACCAGTTCCAGATGCCCTGGGGTCCTAGCTTCGCGCTCTGGTGGGCGGCAGTCCCGCTGACCCTGCTCTGGATGACCGGTGTGACTAACCTCTATAATTTCATCGATGGCGTGGACGGGCTGGCGTCCATTCTCGGCATCGTCTATGCGTCGGGAATCGCCGTGGCCGCGTTCACCACCGGGCACCCGGACGAGGTGCTCGTCGCCCTGGTGGTCGCCGCGGCGTGCCTGGGGTTCCTCTGGTTCAACTTCCCGCCGGCCCGGGTGTTCATGGGCGACGTGGGCAGCCTGACGCTCGGGTTCGTCTTTTCGGTCCTGGCGATGCGGCTTTCCGCCTCGTCGCTGCGGCCGGTTCCCCTGGTCTTCTTCCTGATTCTCTACAGCAGCTTCCTGTTCGACACCAGCTACACCATACTGCGTCGCGCCTTCCGAGGCGAGGAGTTCTGGCTGGCCCACCGTACCCATCTCTACGAACGGCTCAATCGCATCGGCTGGAGTCATCTGCACGTGACCCTGCTCTACCTGGGGCTGGGCCTGGTTTCTCTGCTGCTGGCGCTCGGCTACCTGCGTGCCGGCCCCGCGGTTAGAACCGCACTGGTTGGCCTCCAACTGCTCATCTGCGCCGGGCAGTTGGTGTTTGTGAAGGCCGTCGAGGGGAGCGAGTACGTGCTGATCCACCGGCGACCGAAGCCGACACTGAAGCAGCAATGATGCCGCGATCTATGTTGAACCACGAAGGCAAGCAGGCACGAATCGGACGGGTTGAACCAATGATGGACACAGATACCCGGGCCGATGTTCCCGCGAGGGCCATCCGGGCTAAGCGGTGTTTTTCCGTGGCTACTCGGTTACTGAGAGCAGAAATGCGGGGGCAGAAGCCATAGTGCCGGCACTATGAAGCGGATCTTTCTTTCGCCGCCCCACATGTCGGGCCGGGAGCAGGAGTTCGTCCGGGAGGCGTTTGAAACCAACTGGGTGGCACCGCTGGGACCGCACGTCGACGCCTTTGAGCGGGAGTTCGCCGCGACCATCTCAGGAGGAACGCCGAACGCCACATGCCAGACGCCAGACGATGAACGCGGAGCGATGAGTTCCGAACTCAGCACTCAGTCTCGGAAAGCGCGAAGCGATGAACGCGGAGCGATGAGTTCCGAACTCAGCACTCATGACCCAGCGTTCAGCCCTGGACCGCTTTACGCTACCGCGCTGTCGTCCGGTACTGCGGCGCTGCACCTCGCGCTCCGCCTCCTGGCGCAGGATGAAAAGACGGAGGAGGGAAGACGGGAGCCGGGCGTCGGGGGAAGAAGAACGAAGAACGATGGACGATCCAATGAGGTGATATGTTCGACGTTCACCTTCGCCGCCAGTGCCAACGCCATTACCTATGAGGGTCTTACCCCCGTGTTCATCGATTCGGATGCGACGAGCTGGAACATGGACCCGGACCTGTTGCGCGAGGAGCTGGCTGACTGCGCGCAGCGGGGAAAGCTGCCGCGGGCGGTGATTGCGGTTGACCTGTACGGCCAGTGCGCCAACTACGACCCGATTGTCCGGGCGTGCGATGAGTTCGGGGTTCCGTTGATAGAGGACGCGGCCGAGGCGCTGGGAGCAGTCTACTGGGGGACCGGGGAGAGTCCGGAATTCAGAATCCAGAGTTCAGAATCGAGAAGTGAAGAGGCGGAAGGCAGAATTGCGGACTCGGAGTCTCACCCCAAAGACACCAAGACACAAAGGGCCCAGGACGAAGAACGAAGGACTAAGAACGCGCGGCAGGCCGGCAGCTTCGGAAGGTGCGCGGCCTTTTCCTTCAACGGGAACAAGATCATCACCACGGGCGGCGGGGGGATGCTGGTGTCGCACGAGAAGGCGATCACCGAGAAGGCCCGGTTCCTGGCCACGCAGGCGAGAGACCCCGGCCCGCACTATCAGCACTCCGAGATAGGATTCAACTACCGGCTGAGCAACGTGCTGGCCGCCATTGGCCGGGGACAGCTTGCTCTCCTGTCAGAGCGCGTCGCTGCCCGCCGGGGGAACTTCGAGTTCTACCAGCAGGCTCTCGGTGACCTGCCCGGCATCGAGTTCATGCCCGAGGCGCCGTTCGGCAGATGCACGCGCTGGCTCACCTGCCTGACCATCGACCCGAAGGCAGGCGGCGCGACCACTCATGACGTGCGTCTGGCGCTGGCGAAGGAGAGCATCGAGGCGCGGCCGCTCTGGAAGCCGATGCACCTGCAGCCGGTTTTCGCGGGCTGCCGAGCCCGCGGCGGCGGCGTCTCGGAACGGCTTTTCGAGTCCGGACTCTGCCTGCCCAGCGGGTCGTCGCTGACCAGGGAAGACCTCGAGCGCATCTGCACGGTCGTCAGGCGCGTGCTGCTGAGAACCAGCGGTAAGTAGCCGGTAGGCAGCGCGCGGGCCGCGCAAGTCAAAGGTCAGAAGGCAGGAGCCAAGACAACCAAAGCTGATGCGAACCTGACGAACCCCAAGGCCGGGGCGGCGGACGACACGTGCGCAGGTTCCTGCCGGCGTACGTCGAGGCGTGCTTCGCGGGACGCGGCGAAAGTCCCGTCGTGCGCTCGGAGCGGAGGCGGGCGGGATTCACCCGCCCGCCTTGTCTGTTTCGGACCGCGGCTCGGCCGTTCTACAAAGGGTCTCCGGCTATGAAGGCCGCCACTACCCGTTCGTACTCGCCATAGCTCATCTTCTGCGGCAGGCAACGGCGGCGTGCTGGCCGGGTGCCGCCGACCAGGCGCTAGGTCGGGGATGCGCTGCCGCGCCGCGCGCGGACGGCGTCGAGCCGTGCCTTTGCCTCGGGTGCGTTCTTTTGGAACCCGGCAAGAGTCGCGCAGGCGTAGTCGGCGCAGTCGGCACAGGAGGCCAGCCCGCGGCCTCGGGCGCACTTGCGGATCTCGCACATCGCATCGCAGTAGTAGAGGTGCGCGCCCTCGCCGGCGCAGCCGGTGCAGTTGATCTCTTCGGGTTTGAAGTCGTGGCCGAACGACCTGGACCATTCGACAGCGGTCTTCGCGCGCAGGGCCGAGTCGTTGGTCCGTGTCGCGATTAGAGCCGGGCAGGCATTGCAGTCTATGCCGCAGTAACTTAGCATCTCGGGCATGTACCTCCTTTGTCGGCTACATGGTAGCCGTTCTCTGCCCCGTGTCAAGTGGGCGGGAACGCCGGTGAACCGGGCAGGGCGAGCAGGCCAGATTGCGAGAAGTGAAACCGTGTAGGAGCGGTGAGCTGCCGGCTTGCTGAGCGGCTGGTGGTGCTGGACCACGAACCGCGGCGCCGCGGCGATGTAGCCGCCACAATCCGGTTTTCGCCCGTTTCGTGTCGATGCCCGAGCGGAAGAAGATCCCGGGGCGGCAGTGACGCCGCCCCGGTATTCTGCAGCAGTTCTGACCGGACTAGCGCTGAACCACCAGTTTCCGGGTGGACGTGAAAGCACCGGCTTCGAGTCTGACCAGGTACACACCGGTTCCGACCTTGCGACCGCGCAAGTCGCTGCCGTCCCAGGCCAGGGAGTAGCGAGCAGGGAGGAGGGAGAATTTGCAGAGAGTGGCCACGAGTGCGCCGGAGGAGGAGTAGATGCTGAGGCTGAGGCGGCACGGGTGCGGCAGGACGAAACCGATGCGCGCGCGGCCACCGGTCGGGTTGGGCACGACCTGGTCGAGACCGAATGCCGCCGGCGGGCTCTTTCTTTCCTCGATTCCCGGGAGAGAAATGACGATGACTGAGTCCGCGGCGAGGTCGTTAGCCGGCCGGCTGTCGCCCGCCAGTTCGGTGGTGCACCTCACCGCGAAGGTGCCGGTCGATCTCGCGACCCAGTCGGTGAAGTCCAGCGTTTCTTCATCCCCGGCGTTGAGCGTGGTGGTGACGGTGTCGGTGTAGCCGGAACCGATGGTAAACCGGGTGAGGAATGTCTCCACTACGTTGCCGAAGTTACGCACGACCGCCTGGGGCGTGACCAGAGTACCGGTGTCGACGGTATCAACCGGCGCAACGATGGCTCTCGCGCCGACGTCGTGGGCCGGAAACGCGTCGTGGACTTTGAGCCGCCAGAGCCAGGTGTCGCTGCGGCCGATTGCCCAGACATGGCTGCCGGTGGAATCCGGTCCATCAAAGGCCAGGCCGCCGGGGTATGCAACCGTTGGCAGGGTGTACGTTGCCAGGATGGAGTAGGAATTCGCTACCGTGTCAAACGAGCAGTAGTAGATGTTATCCGTCGAGCTGGTTCCGTTGGAGATCCACAGCCGGTTTTCGTACGCGCGGTCCAGGGCGATGACGCCCATCCAAGTCGGGGTCGGAGACCCGGTCGGGGTCAGGGTATCCCGGACCGTGCCGTCGGGGTAGAGCGTGTAGACGAAGAAGGGTGAGTTTGCATCTGAGGCCCAGAACATGGCACCGTCCCAGTCCACACCGCGAAGCTGCCCGGGCGGGAAGCCGAAGCTCCTGAGAAACGTACCGAGCGTGTCGTAGATGTAGAAGGTGCTGCTCGAGTAGCTGGCGACACACAGGGAATCGCCGACGCGGACCAGGTCGTAGGGCCCACTGCCCTGGCCGGTGAACGAGTCGACGAGGGCGCCGGTGAAGCGACTGCGCTTCTGGACGAGCGGCGAGCCGTCGCCGGCAGCCACCCAGACGTCGGTGCCGTTCGGGTCGAGGCAGAGACCGCGCCAGTACGACGATGGTGGCGACCCGATGGACACCGAATCCACCTTCACCCACATCGAGTCGTCAAACGACTGGATTCCGCAACGGGAACAGGCGGGAGCCGAGAACTCCGCCAGAGATGCGTCAGGCGGCAGAGATGAAACGACGCCCGTCAGCAGCATTAGGACGAACAACTCAGACACCTTTTCCTCCCTTCGGTTTCACGTACATCTCCGCGGCCAGGGCCGACAGCGCCGCGACATCGATGTAGCTGCCACAGATTAGCTTTCGGCTCTTCCGTGTCAATGCCGGAAGAACGTTCCGGGGCGGCAGTGACGCCGCCCCGGTATTCCGCAGCAGTTCTGTCTGGTCTAGTGCTGGACCACCAGCTTGCGGGTGGACGTGAAAGCACCGGCTTCGAGTCTGACCAGGTACACACCGGTTCCGACCTTGCGACCGCGCAAGTCGCTGCCGTCCCAGGCCGCCGCGTACCAGCCCGGGTTCTGGTTGCCGGCCGCGAGCGTGCGGACCAGCGTTCCGGCCGCCGAGTAGACCGACAGCTTCACCGCCGCCGGCCTGGGCAGTCCGTAGCGGATGCTGGTACGGCCGCTCGAAGGATTGGGCAGCACCTTGTCCAGGTTGAACGCCGCCGGCAGGCTCCGGCCCTCGCTGATGCCGGCCAGGGGGTAGACCACGAACGTATCAGCAGCGGCGTCGTTCGCCGGGTTCTCGTCACCGGCGAGTTCAGTGGAACACCGGGTCGCAAAAGTGCCGGCCGGGTTGGCCGTCCAGGCCGCGAACGTCAGCGTATCAGTCAAACCGGCGTCAAGGGTATAGGCGATGGTGTCGGTGTAGCCGGTGCCGATGGTGAGCAGGGTGTGGAAGGTCTCTGTCACGGTGCCGAAGTTCTGCACCACCACCCTGGGCGTGATCACCGCGCCGGTGTCGACGGTATCAGCCGGCGCGATTATGGCCGTCACGCCGACATCATGGGTCTCGTCGATGGCCGGTTCAACGGCGCCGGAGACCGTCCAGGCGAAGGCCTGCTTGCGCGCGGTCGCCACGCTGTGGGCGCTGACCCGGATAGTCCACGTGCCGGTATCAGGCGCGTTGACCCGGGCACATTCCTCGACGTTGATGGAATCGCGGTCGGCCGGGTTGGGAGTGGACTGGCCGCTGGTGTACCTGTTGCCCTTGTAGACGACGGCGCTGGGCGAGGTGAGCGTGAGGTCGAGGTCGTTGACGATCGTCGGGTTCGCGCTCGGTGCGGCTGCCGTGTCGGTCCAGGCGAGGCAGACGCGGAGCGGGATCGCCGAATCCACCCGGAACTGCCGTTCCATGAACTCCCCGGTAGCAATGCCCGTGGTGTCATCGGTGATTATGAGCTTGCGTACGTCGCCGGTGAAATAGAGCAGCGAGTCGGCGTCGATCCGGCCCCAGCCGATATTCATGCTGGGGATCGTGTAGGAGCCGATGTTCGGATCGGCAGACGTCATTGCCATCGAACGGAGCAGGGCCGAGGAGACGTAGGAGATCCGGTCGCTTTCTACCGGGCCGCCGGTCGGATAGTAGCCTTCCTGCAGGTAGCAGCGCATCAGGCCGATGGTGCCGTTGGCGGTGGGCGTGGCCATCGACGTTCCGGACATCTGGCTATATCCGTTCGTGCCGGTGTTAAGGACAGACCAGATGTCGACGCCGGGCGCCATCACGTTCGGCTTGATGCGGTTGTCCTGGGTCGGGCCGCGGCTGGAGAAGCCTGCGATCGTGTTGGAGGCGGTGCCCCGTTCAGTCGCACCGATGGTGAGGATGTTCTTGGCAATTGACGGGTTGCCCAGGGTCTTTGAGCCGGAACCCTCGTTGCCGGCGGCGATGATGTTCAGAAAGTCCTTGTGCGCCCAGCAGAACGCGTCGCTCGACGCGTCCTGGATTTTGTAGGTGCCCTGGGTATTGCTCCAGCGCCAGGAACCGGAGTGCTGCTTGATGGGCCGCACCGAGTCAGGCAGGCCGCGGCCGAAGTAGATGGTGTCCCACAACATGGTGAAGTCGGTCGGGATGACGAAGTTGCCGCTACCGCTGGTGACGTCGACGAAGTAGAGCCGCGCGTCCTTGGCCATGCCGTCGTAGTAGCTCGTGCCGCCGGCGGCTGAGTCGTTGCCGGCGACCGAGCCATTGACGTGACTCCCGTGATAGCTGACCTCGCTGGCGCTGGCGCCCTGATAGAGCTTGAACGCAACGACCTTGCGGTGGTCGGGCCAGACGCCGGGGGGCGTGATCGGCATTGTCGGGTCGCGGAACATGTTGTGGCCGGTGTTCATGCCGGTGTCGGACGTCGAGAGAATCACCCCCTGCCCGCGCACGCCTTTCCGCCACACCGGTCGCGCCGCCATGCTGGTGTCGGGCGGCGACGATGCCTGCCAGCCGCCCTGCATCACCCACTGGCTGGTGTTGTTGCAGGTGGTGGCCTCGGACCATTCCTGGACCCAGAAAGTCTCCTGGAGCCGGGCCACGGACGCGATGTCGCTGCCATCGAGGGTGGCGGTGATGGTCGTACCAAAGCTCGTGGTGAGCAGTTCGTGAACGGTCCCGTCGGTCGTTTCGATCGCCGTCGTGACCGGGGCAGGGCTCGCGCCGGGCATGACCATGATGACGACCTTCCTGGTTCCGCTAGCGTCCAACAGACCGGATTCCAGCTTATAGGCGGGCTGGAACAGACCAACCCAGCGGACCATCGGCAGCAGCTCTACGTAGGCTCGCTGGTCCGGCGTGAGGTAGGCAAGCACAGCGTAGTTGGGCAGGTAGCCGAACGTGCTTACGCCGTTGCGCTCCAGGTCGCGGAACCACTGCTGCAGCAACGGGCCGGTGAACTGGACTATGTAGTACTGACTCTGATCGGCAGCAGGCTCGATGCTGAGCCCGGCCGGAAGCGTCGGCTCACCGATGCGTGTGTCGATGGATATGTCATTGGCAAAGGAGATGAAGTTGGCTTCTTCGCCGGCGGCGGGTTCGAAACGGTGCGCCGGGCCCATGCTGTAGTGCGCCGGCCGCGCCGCAACCAGCCCGACAGTGATAATCAGACATACGACTACGGACTTCAGACCTTTCAACGGTCCTCCTTGATGATTCTGGGCATACCTATCGGTGCAAACTGAACGACCCTATATAATAGGAAACATACTCCGGTCAATCAACTCACGACCTATTTTCGTTTCTTAGACCGGCGGAAGCGCGGCAGAGGTGCGCAAATGATGGCCGACGCCTCCCGTCAGGCGGTTGACGCGCGAAGCCCCAGCCCTATACTGACCCATGGACATCACGAGAGTTGTCATGTTCATTTCAGGTGTCGGGCTGCTGGCCGGGTGCGGGGCGGCGACGGAGAAGGCGAGTGGCCGGTTGAGAGTCGTGACGACAATCGGCGTGCTGGCCGACTGGGCGAGGCAGGTAGGCGGAGACCGGCTGGAGGTCACAAGCCTCTTGTCCGGGAACGAGAGTCCCCATACCCACGAAATCAAGCCGGCCGATGTGAAGACGATCGCCGATGCCCACATCCTGTTCAGGGTAGGGCTCGGGCTTGAGGAGTGGCTGGACCCGGTGGTGAAGAACGCCGGGAACAAGAAGCTGGTCGTGGTTGACGCGGCCTCAGGCATCAGCGACGTGATCGTCGATGCGGGGCATCAGCCGAAGTCAGAAGGCAGAAGGCAGAATCCAGAAGGCAGAAGTGAAGCGGCCGGCGTCAAGCGTGAGGCGTCGAGCGTTGAGCATCGGTCCGGCAATCCCCACATCTGGCTGGACCCGGGGTATGCGAAGGTTGGGATTGGCAATCTGGTGCAGGAGCTGGTGCGGCTCGACCCGCAGGGCGAGAGCCTGTATCGGAGGCGCGAGGCAGCGTACTTCGCGCGACTGGACAGTTTGAACGCGGCCATTGCCGCGGATTTGGCCGGTCTGAAGGAGAAGCGGCTCATCACCTATCATGACGCATGGCCGTACTTTGCCCGGAGGTTCGGCCTGGATATCGTCGCGAGCGTGGAGCCGATTCCGGGCCAGGAGCCGTCGGCAAGGGAACTGGCGCGGCTGGTGGACATGATCCGTCGCGAGCGCATCAAAGTCGTGACGACCGAGCCGCAACTGCCGTCGGCCCTGCCGGGCATGCTGGCAAAGGAGACGGGCGTGAGGGTGCTGATGCTCAATCCGCTCCTGGTCGGGCCGGATGGCACCGTTGACTATGTGCGGGAGTTGGGCGCCGGTGCCGCAGCACTGGCCGCGGCGCTGAGGTAGAAGGTGAATGACGAAGCACGAAGCTCGAATACCGATTGAAGCTCGAAGGCAGGAGAATGACGAATTGTGGAACTGGCCCCAGCGGTCCCGGTCGGGCGGTGCGTGGCCGTCAGTTTCGGAATCAGGGGAAAAGGAGATAGCGTGAAGAAGACAGCGATGGTAGTGGTGCTCGTGATTGCGGCAGCGTTCGCAGCAGCGCCGGAGAAGCCGACGAGAACGCTGGCCGTGACCGGGACCGCGGAGGTCTCGGTCAGGCCCGATATCTGCAACATCAGCTTCGGGGTGGAGACGTTCCACAAGAAGAGCGCGCGCGAGGCTTACCGGATGAACGGCGAGGTGATGACCGCGTTGAGCGCGGCGGTGCTTGCCACGGGTATCGAGTCCAAGGACGTGCAGACGTCGGGTTTTGCGGTTGCTCCCCAGTACCATTATGACAATGACAACCACCGGCGGGTCTTCGACGGCTACCGCGTCTACCATGCGCTGGAGGTGAAGGTGCGCGACCTGAACAAGCCTTCGGCCGTGCTCGATGCCGGGATGGAAGCCGGGGCCACGCAGGTGAACAGCGTCACTTTCGCGGTTGAGAACCCGAAGAAGTACACGGCCGAGGCGCGGGTCGAGGCGGTGAGAGCGGCCCAGGCCAAGGCGCAGACGATGGCGGACCTGACCGGGGTCCGGCTGGGCAAGCCGATCAACATCAGCGAGAGCGAGCCGGGCGGCTGGGGCCAGTACTACGCCCAGCCGAACGTCGCGCTCGACCGCGCGGCGAGCGCCGAGGAATCGCCCGGTCTGCAGCCGGGCGAGTTCAAGCTGACGAGAACGGTCTACATCACATACGAGGTGGAGTAGGTGATGATTGGCGAAAAAGGGGACAGTGGGGCTGTTGAAAAACCCTCTTTTGATGCAACCATGTAAGTATGTCAGCCGTCTGAAGGTTGGATGCCACCGAAAGGAGCCCGACCTTGATTGGACATCAAGACCGCTGGCAAGAGGACCTGTTTGTAGCCTGTCCTCTACGCGACCTTG
>VGIR01000089.1 GCA_016867815.1 candidate division WOR-3 bacterium
GCCAAGCCCTGATCGAGTTCATCGCGCCGGTGTCAGGCAGAGTGGAACTCAGGACCTACGCGTCGGACGGCCGGCTGGTCGGAAGCGAAACCCGTACCGCCGTCATCGGCCAGCGCCTGAGCTTCCAGCTGGACGGCACCAAGCTCGCGAACGGCACCTACCTGGTGCAGGTCAAGACGCCGGCCGGGCTCTACGCTCAGAAGACCGCGGTCCTCAAGTAGAAAGAAGATCTCCCGATATCACGAGGGGCGGCCTTGCGGCCGCCCCTCCCTTTCGCGTCCGGCGCAACGAGGAGGGATTTCGGAGGCCCCGTACGGCGGATGAGAATCGAGGGCTGCCGGAGGCAGCCCTCGCAGAGGCAGCAGGAACGGGCCGGGCCCTGCTCAGGATTCCATGCCTACCACTGGTTGTTGCAGTCGTGGCACGTGACGCTGGCCGCATTGGTCATCGTGCCGTCGTTCGGGTGCGGGCACGGTTTCGGGTAGGGCGTGCCGGTGGGCGTCGCGCCCTCGGCCTCCGCTTCCCATTCCGTCTTGCCTGCCGGAGCGCCCGGACAGGGGTCATGGATGTACTTGGCCCACGTATTCTCGCTGCTGCAGCTCGGGCACCGTAGTCTCGCCATCGCGTCGTTCCTTTCTTCGTCTGAGTTGTGACAGCTGGCTGCTCAACGCCCCATGGCGCAGTTCATCCTGCTATCGTGCTTCCTCGGCCGCGTTGGTGCGTACGGACAACATCACCTGGAATCAGGTGACGGTGTCCGGCAAGCGAGAAGAACGCAATAGGTTATTGCATCATCCTCAGGTGTCAACCGAATCAGTATCGCATCAGTATCGCATCAGTATCGCATGCTTGACTTGGCGTGCGTCAACACTATGCTGATCCTAACTCCGCCATGAGCGAGAACGACAGCCGACCGGACAGGCTGCAGGCCCTGCGAGCGCGGGCCGAATCAGCCGCGACCCGGGCTGATCGCGTCAAGACTGAGCTGTTGCTGGCCGAGGAGCTCTGGCTCAAAGACCCAGCCTCTGCCAAGCCACTGCTCACGCAGGCATTCGCCGATGCCGGTGCTACCGGTGCGACGACGGACTGGCTGCGAGCCGCGTCCATGCTGAGTGAGCTGCTGCGTCGGTCCGGTGACCTCGACGGCAGCGCGCGCCATGCGGAGTTGATACTCAGGATCGCCAAGACCACCGGCGACAAGCGCACGCGTGCGACCGGGCTCAACCTGGTTGGCATGATTCACCAGGAGCGCGGCGAGCTTCAGCGTGCGCTCGAGTGCTTCGAGGAGTTCCTGCAGGCCAGCAGGGATTCGGGCTTCGCTCAGGGAGAGCGGTCCGCGCTGAGTCAGCTTGCCGGGGTCTACGGCTTGCGTGGCGAGTTGGACAAGGCGCTTTCCTGTAACCGGCAGTGCCTGGAAGCGAGCATCGCGGCCGGAGATACGTTTGGCCGAGCGATTGACCTGCACAACATCGGCTGGACCCTTGAGTCAATGGGCCGCTGGACCGAAGCGACCGAGCACTTCCACCGGACGATCGCGCTCTGCGAGGAGTACAACTACCGCGACCTGCTCTTGTCCGCGCGGATGCAGCTTGGCGAGCTGTCGCTGAATCGTTCCGACCTCGAGAACGCTGCATTCATGTTCCGTGTGGTTGTCGACTCGGAGCGGACGACCCAGCAGGCCGGTCGGCTGTATCGCGAAGCTCTATCGAATCTCGGCTGGACCCACTTCCGCGCCGGAGACCTGGCGCCGGCTGAAGCGACGTTGGCGGAGGTGGTACGTCTCGGGGAACTCGCGGGCGACCGCTGCGTGCTCGCGACCGCGTGCCGACGGCGGGCCGAACTGGCAATTGCCCAGGGCCGGCTCGATGATGCGTCCGCCATGCTGATCCCGGCCTCTCGCCACGCGGTAGACTTGAACCTGCAGAAGGAACAGGGTCACGTGCTGCGAGTCGAGGCACGGTTGGCTACGGCCCGCTCCGACGCGAACCTGGCGCTGGACCTCTTTGCCCGGTCCGAGGCCGCGCTCGAACCGCTCGGCGAGACGTTCGACCTCGCGCTTGCCCGGCTGCAGCGCGGGCGCTTACTGATCGACCTCGGTCGGTCCGAGGAAGCACGGACGCTACTGCAGACCGCACTACTGACCTTCCGCCGGCTCGCGGTCGTCGCCGAGGCCGAGGAAGCTGGCGGACTGCTGTACAGATTGGAGATGCGCGCTGACCGAGACTCCGCACTGGCGCAGGGACTGACTGACCTTGCCGCGCTTGCCCTTACGCCCGAGCAGTTCATCGAGCGCGCTCTCAAGACCCTCTGCCTCAACCTCCAGTACGATCAGGGCGTGATTCTCGTGGCCGGGAAGCCGATGGCGCTCAGAGGTCAGCCGGACTTATCCGGGCTGGCTCGTCGCCGCGCAACACTGTCGCAGACCGACCATGAGCTGTTACTGCCGGTCAGGCAGGACCGGCGTCTCCTCGGGATCTTGTGGCTAGGACGCAAAGGCCCGCTCCCGACTCGGGTCGATTCCGAGCAGCTCGACATCGTATCCCGTGCACTCGTACCTACCCTGGTCAGGCTTAGAGAACTCGCGCGTGATGCCGGCAAGTCCGCCGCGATTCCCGGACTGCGCTTTCGCGGGGTCATCGGCGGCAACCGCGATATGCTGGATGTGCTTGCCGACGTTGTCCGTTTCGCCGCGGCCGCCGTACCCGTGCTGATTCGCGGCGAGAGCGGCACCGGCAAAGAGCTTGTCGCTCGTGCACTGCACGAATCGGGCCCGCGTGCCGACAGGCCTTTCGTCACAGTCAACTGCGCGGCAGTGCCGGAACACCTGCTCGAGGCCGAGTTCTTCGGGGTCGAAGAAGGCGCGGCGACCGGAGTCGCGTCCCGGCCGGGCAAATTCGAGATGGCGCGTGCCGGGACCATCTTCCTCGACGAAATCGGGGACATGAGTGCGCCGCTCCAGGCCAAGTTGCTGCGGGTTATAGAAGACAAGGAGGTTACTCGCGTCGGCGGAATCAGGACCACGCAGGTCGACCTCCGCGTTGTCGCAGCTACGAATATGGACATTGAGGCCCGCGAACATGAGGGCCTTTTCCGACGCGATCTCCTGTATCGGCTCAACACCGTGATGCATACACTGCCGCCACTGCGCCGGCGTCGCGAAGACCTGCCCGCCCTCACCAGCTACTTCATCGCTCGCACCGCTCAGGAATACGACCGCCCGGCACGCCGGGCGAGCAGCGAGGTCCTTGCACTGCTGGCCGAATCGCCCTGGCCCGGGAATATCCGTCAGCTCAAGCACGTGATTGAGCGAGCCGTGATTGTCGCCCGCGGCGAGACGATCGTAGCAGATGATCTTCCGTCTGAGCTCCGCCAAGCCCGAAATCTGACCTCACCGGTCGAGCCGACAGTGAGCATGCGCGGCGTGCGGCGTCGCGCTGCCGACGAAGCAGAACGTGTGGCGCTCCTTGATGTCCTCGGTCGTGCGAACGGCTCCGCATCGGCCGCAGCCAGGCTCGTCGGGTGCAGCCGCACTCACTTCTACCGCCTCCTGCGCAAACACCGCATCTCCAACTAAGAAAGTCCTCGTCCGCCCACAATCTGCGGTCCACCCGACGCATCTCAGAATCTGGGCGTCGGGCATGCCAACGTGACGCAAGGCCTGCAGATTAGAAAGTTAGCTCCTGAGTGCCACATTGCGGCACCGGCTGTGTCGCGAAATGGGACTGCCGTAACACCAAGTAAATCAACTGGATACAATTGCCCTCCCTCCCCCTGGGTAGTCCCATGTTGTGGCACTCGGACGCTGAGTGCAGAAGGTCTCGAAATGCCATCTTGCTGGCTCACTGTGGGTTATGGAGTGGCGACCACGTTGGCACAGCGTGTGCCTTGCGCACTGGTCGGATGGTCTCATTCGATGACAAGCAGGAAGTCGCAGGTATGCGCCTGTATCGGGCGCAGACCTAGGTGGGTAAGATACAGTGCGTACAAGCAGAAGAACAGCGGGGTGCGGCGTTCGCGTCGCACCCCGTAGGAACTCGCTGGTACATGGGGGAGTCAAGTGTGGCACTGAGAACCGTAGCGAAGCAGTCTGACCACGATGATGCGGCAAGAGCTGCCGGTCGCATATATCGAGCACATGGCTGGCACGCCTGGCTGAATCCCGACGGTGTGGAGAACGCGGAACTGGGAGGCTTCTACATCGACGTCATCGCGTCGGCTGCTCCCGGCCGTGAGGGAGCTTGGGTCGTCGAAGTCGAGACTGACGATTCCGTCACCGAAGCGGAGGCCGGGTCGCAGTGGCGGAGATTCGGTGAAGCGTATCCGTCATGGCACCTTGCCGTTCCCGTGAGCCGACACGAAGCGGCTCGGAAGCTTGTCCTGCAGCACGGAGTTCAGCACTGCACGGTCATCATGTGGGATAGGAGTCCGAGCGGCATCCATACATTCTGGGGTCTTCCCGGGCTCGAAGCGTGAGGACAATCGGGTGCGGCGATCGGAACGGCAAGTGCCCCAGGGCCTTGATCGAAGTAACGAGATTCATGCGATCTCTGCGCGATGACGCTGAGCATTCGTGTAGCCTTCATTCGCGCAGGCAGATGTCCGCCAATGTCCGCAACAGCATGGGACAAGGAGGATACATGTCCCACAAGTCAGCACTGGCGCTCTTTGCGCTGGCAGTCATCATGCTGGTCGGCTGCAAGCAGCCAGTAGGCCTTCCCAACAACGACGTCCACGCAGCGACAACGCACACGGTTTATGCCACGACCAATGCCCTCATCAACCCTACTGGTCACATCGACCTGTACCAGTATGGAGAACTCAGCAGTCAGGTGTATCTAACTGGGACACACTCATGATCACGCGGGCCTTCTACAGGTACTCCCAGCAGCATCCAGATTGGCCATACCCGCGGCAGATCGGTGTCTGTCAATTCAAGATACCTCCATTCGATTGCCCGTCCGGGATTCCCGCCTGCACTCTCTATTACTATCAGGAGTCACACTCCGGCGACGCAGACCTGCTTTTCAACGCTTGGTACGCCGACGTACAATGGCCACCTCAACCCGCCGGGTACTACACGATATACATGGCTATCTGGAACAGCACTGACACACTCGCGACGGACAGCACTCGAGCGAATGATGACTGCTGGTACAAGGTCCCGCTCCGGCTCTCGGCCTGCGCGGCCATAGCAGATTCCGGAGCCACGGGCGATACCACCGTTCTCCTCACGGGTTGGGTCTACAGCGGCACAGAGAACGGGTACTACACCGACGTCTCCGGCACGTACGCGTCGAATCCACCGTACATCAAGATCGTGTACGACGACTAGTCGTGACCGAGCACGCATGATCGGCCCGCAGACGGTCGCACCGCAGCGACCGCCTGCGGATGTTGCTGGCGGATCGCTCGGGGGTACGTTCTGGAAGCGCCAAGGCTTACGCGAATTGACAGGCTGCGTCGTAGGCGTAACATGTCATACATGGAGCAGTTGCTTCCCTGTACTTCCTCCTACCCACGCGGGTCGGGCCTTTGCTGAGGGAAGGTCGAGCGTGCTGCCATCCGGCTGTGACGGCTGGGGCCGAGCCGTGAGATCCTCAAGTTCCAGACCATCTTGGAGGTAGCAGTGAGAATTCCACTACTGGCGTCCGTACTGATCCTGACGTTGGCCAGCGTTGCGCTGGCGCAGGATTCCCTCAATGTTCGGTTGGTCGGCGGCTGCGGGACCCCCAACATCGCCGATGACGTGAGCGTGGTTGGGGCCTACGCCTACATCGCTGATCAGAATTCCGGGCTGCGTGTCATACTCGTCTCCGACCCGACCCACCCGGTCGAGGTCGGCTATCGCGACACACCGGGCCGAGCCTGTGGTGTGACCGTCAGCGGAGACTATGCCTATGTCGCGGACTTCGGCTCGGGCTTGCGCGTCATGGCGGTTGCGGATCCCGCGCATCCGGTCGAAATCGGCGATCTCGACACGCCGGGCGAGGCCTGTGGTGTGGCTGTTGGCGGAGGGCATGCCTATGTCGCGGACGGCCTTTCCGGTTTGCGTGTCATCTCGGTGGCTGACCCAGCCCATCCGGTCGAAGTCGGCTACTGCGATACGCCCGGCTATGCCTGGGATGTGGCGGTCAACGCCGACCACGCCTTTGTGGCCGACGACACCGGCGGTTTTCGCGTCCTATCGGTTGCGGACCCTGCCCATCCGGTCGAAGTCGGGTACTGCGGAACGACCGGTCCCGCCAACGGCGTGGCTGTCAGCGGAGAGTTCGCCTACGTCGTGGATGGGAATGCTATCGGGCTGTACGTCATCTCCGTATCTGACCCGTCGCACCCGGCTGAGGTCGGTACCTATGATCTGGCTGGCACGGCGACTGACGTTGCCATAGCAGGTGGCTACGCCTATGCTGCCACCAGCCCATTCGGACTGCGGGTCCTGGACATTGCCGATCCGGCGAAGCCGGTTGAGGTAGGATACTACAACCGGGGTAGCCAGCCCGCCGGAGTGGCAGTTGGCGGTGAGTACATCTACGCAGCAGAGGCCACTGCCGGACTGCGCATCTACCAGCACTATGGGGGCGGCGTTGAGGAAGGCCGAGAGCGATGCGGAGCGGGGTTCGCTCTCGCAGCGACTGTCGTCCGCGGCGTTCTGTCCTTGGCAGAAGCCTCAAGCCACAAGCCACAAGCGGCAAGCCTGATGGACGCGAGCGGGCGGAAGGTGCTTGACCTCCGTCCGGGTGCAAATGACGTCAGCCTTCTCGCGCCCGGGGTGTACTTTGTCACGCAGAACGGTCTACGGAGTACGGTGCGCGCCCGAAAGGTCCTCGTCACGAAGTAGGAAACGACAATGAGAACGGCGCTTCTCGTGGCTTGTGTTGCCCTGCTGGCTGGGGTTGGGCTGGCACAGGACTCGCTCTACGTACGGCTCGTCGGCAGGTGGGGTGCAGGACAGACCAACGGTGTGGCCGTCGATGGAGGCTACGCCTACGTGGCAGGGCTCTCAGATGCAATCGCAGGCCTCCACGTGATCTCGATTGCCGATCCCTCCAATCCATCAAGAGTGGGAGTCTGTTCCACCTTGGCCGTGCCGCGCGGGGTGGCGGTCAGCGGGGAGTATGCGTACTACGCAGATGACGTCGCCGGGTTGCGGGTTATTTCGATCTCCGATCCGACGCGTCCGTTTGAAGTCGGGCGCTGCACCACGCGAGCGGCCTATGGGGTGACAGTGAGAGGGGACCACGCCTACGTAATAGACTCGGCAGGACTGAGTGTAGTCTCGATAGCTGACCCGCATCGTCCTGTCGAGGTCGGATACGGCCGCAAGCCGCCGGGTTGGCAGAGCTGGTGGCACGTGGAAGTCGTTGGGGACTACGCCTATGTTGCGGCTGGCGGCGGTGGTCTGCGTGTTATCTCGATCATCGACCCGACGCACCCGACGGAAGTGGGGAGCTACGAACCAGGTGCTGTAACGGGCCTGGCCTTGAGCGATGGCCGTGTCTTCATCGGGGGCGACAGCAATTTTCGAGTCGTATCGGTTGCTGACCCAGCGCATCCGGTGGAAATCGGACGTCTTGACTCCGTAGTCATGTTTCCAACGGCAATAGCGGTCACCCATGGATATGCCTTCGTGGCAAACCAGACCAGCGCGGCGCTGCAGGTTGTCTCGATTGCCGACCCGACGCGCCCCTGCAAGGCCGGGCATTACTCTGGCGCCTATGGCTGGGACGTCGTCGCCGATGGAGACTATGTCTACCACTGCGCCTCCGGGCTACGCATATACCAGTTCTACCAGCTCGGGGACCTCGATATAGACAGTGACTCGCTGGATGTGGCAGCCGATACGTTGAGGCTGCGGAGATGGACAACCGTGCCCTCGACGTCATTCCGACTGAGCGACGGAGTCGCGATTGGAGGAATCTCGACTGAGAAACCCCGCGACTCGCAACGTGTGGCTTCGCCACCGTGGGAACGAACCCTCGGGGTGACCGTAGGAGCAGGAGCACAATTCGAGTGTGCGTATGCGGAGTTCATCCTCGCCAATACCAGCGCGTCATACAATCCCGACTCCATAGACGGGCCGAGCGTGTCCCCGGTAGACTCGCTGCGATGCACCGGCACGCTCACCGGTCCGGGCGGGACTATCGACAGCTTTGTCATCCCGAACATGCCCGCCATGCTTGCGCAAGGGCAGACCATGGTCTGCACGCTGGCGGCTTATGTGCCGGTGGGCTTCAGTGACGGCGACTACACAGGCTCTATCTACGTCAGCGGCAAGGACACGGCCGATCTGCAGGTCTACGAGAGCTGCTACGTCTTGGTCAGGAAGCTCGGCGACCTCGACATCGACAACGACTCGCTGGACGTGGTTGCCGACACCATCCGCATGTGCCCACGACTGGCCTCAGCCGGGCCGCCGCTTGTCTACACCGAGTTCGCGCTGGGCGAGTTCCTGCTCACCAACACCAGCGAGTCGTACAATCCCGATACGGCCGACGGGCCGAGCCATTCTACCGTCCGCTCGCTCCGCTTCACCGCTGCCCTTGCCGGACCGCGCGGAACCATCGACAGCATCTTCATCCGCAGCCTCCCCGAGTCGCTGGTACTGGGGCAGGCCATGGTCTGCACTCTCGCAGCCTACGTTCCGCCGGAGCTGCCGGATGGCGACTACTCGGGGCCGGTTGTCATCTCCCGGTCGGATACCCTTGAGCCGCCGCTGGCGGAGACCGTCTACGCCCTTGTCACCAAGCTCGGGGATCTCGATGTAGATCACGACTCGCTGGACGTGGCCGGAGACACGATGAGCGTGCGTCTGCGGCCGGTCTACGTGCCCAGCGGCATGGCCAGGTTCATGTTGGCAAACACTAGCCAGTCCTACAACCCGGATGCGGCCGACGGCCCAAGCCACTCGCCGCTCCGAGAGTTCAAGGTTGAGGCAGAGGTAGAGGGACAGAACGGGACCTTGGACAGCATCTACGTTCTCAACCTGCCGGAATCTCTTGCGGTCGGGCAAGCGGTCGAGTGCACGCTGGCTCTGGTTCTACGCGCCGGTGCTACGCCCGATGACTACGGCGGCTGGGTCTTCATTTCCGCCATGGATTCGCTGGGCTTCAGCGCGCAGGACAGCTTCGCGGTTGTTGTGAAAGGCGCGGAGCCGCACCAGAGCCTCGACTCGCTCCGCGTCGCGCCGATACCGTTCAAGCCCAACCAGAACCCTGAGCATGACGCCATCCACTTCCAGGGGCTGAGTGCGGGAGCGCGCGTAACTGTCTACGACGCGTCGGGACAGTCCGTCTGGAGCGCAACTGAGCAGGGCGACGGCCACCTCAAGTGGGATGCCAAAGTGGCCAGCGGCATCTACGTCTACCTCGTCGTCTCAGCCGATGGCAAGAGCAGCAAGGTCGGCAAGCTGTCGGTGATCCGATAGAACCCCGATGCTTACCACAAAGACACCGAGACACCAAGCTAGAGCCCGAACCCAGGAAGTCGGAAGCGCGAGGTACGGACATTCGCGCCACAACCCCTATTCGGTTGTTTGGTGCTGGCTGGTGTTCTTTGTGCCTTTGTGTCTTAGTGGTGAAATCCGATCTCTTTTCCGGGAGGTAACGTGAAACACACGGCCGTACTTCTGTTCCTGCTAGTGCCCGTACTGGTGCTAGCCGGCACTGGCGTATCGTTCCTGAAGATACCGGTCGGGCCGCGGGTGGTAGGCATGGGCGAGGCGGCAGTTGCCTGGATCGACGACGCCTCGGCTTTGTACTACAACCCAGCCGGGCTGGCGAACGTGCCTTCGTTCGACCTCCTGCTCGCGCACAACCAATGGCTGCTCGACATGAACCACGAGTACGTGGCGGGCGTGTACGGCAACGAAGGGCTGGGCAAGTTCGGCCTTGCGTTCGACTACTGGGGCTCGGGCTCCATTCAGGGCATCAACATCCGCGGGGAGACCATTCCCGACTACGTGTTCTCAGCCGCAGACTGGTCGCTCAACCTCAGCTACGCCCGGAGCTTCTCCGACCTTTCATTCGGACTCGGGCTCAAGCTTGTCCACGACCAGCACGAGAGCCTCTCGACCTCGGCGGTAGCGTTCGACGCTGGCGCGATGTATAAGACTCCGCTGAAAGGGCTGAAGGCCGGCCTTTCGGTCGCCAACATCGGAACCAAGGGGAAGCTGTATCAAGAGAGCTACGGCTTGCCCTTGCAGGCCCGCCTGGGCTGGCGCTATGACATCGGTATCGTCGGCGTCACGCAGGACTTCATCCTTTCCGAGACCGAGAAGCCGGGCATCGCGGCTGGTGTTGAATGCCGTCCGGTCCAAATGCTCGCGCTCCGAGTCGGATATCGCACCGGTTCCGACTTTGACGGGCTCTCGGGCCTCCGGGCCGGGCTTGGCCTTTCCTGGCATGGCATCGGCGTGGACTACGCCTTTGCCCCCTACGGCAAGCTCGGCGCGTCCCACCGCATCTCGATATCCTACCGCGGCTCGGCAGCAGCAGACGAGACAGAGGAGAGCGAGTAAGGGAGCAGGGAGCCAGGGAAGAGAGAGGAATTCGCCAGGGGCGGGCGAAGGCCCGCCCTTGTGCATGATAGAGGACGGCATGGGCCGTCGACATGAGGTTACGGCTCGGGTGCGGTTACGTACTTGGACGAGAGAATGGTGGAGGAATCCTGGTGGCCCTGACCGGGCACAACCTGATAGCCCTGATCTCTGTCTGAGACTCGCGTCGGCAAGGGGGGAGTCAATCCGGGGGTGACCTCGGCGTTCAACGCCGGGTACAACTTGGCAGTCAGCGCTGCCATCAGCCCGGCCGTCAATGCAGCCATCAATCAAGCACTTAGCCCGCATCTCAGTTGCGCGATGAGTTCAGGACTGAGCGCGGCGGTCAATCGCGCCGAGACTCGGGAGTTCAGCGCCGCTGTCAGCCGGGACGTCAACGCCAAGCTCAACGGGGCGGCCAACCGCGTGGCGAACTGTGCCGTGACTTCCGCGTTCAGTCGCGAGTTGAGTTCGGGGCTGAACCGCGCGTTGAGTCTACGGTTCAGTTCGGCACTGAGCGCCGCAGTGAACACGGCAGTTCCGGCGCGGGTGCTTAGACTCGCAGCCGGTCTGGCGCGTAAGCTAAGTCAGTACCGCGAGATGTTCATTGGAGAACCGCATTCTCTCGGGAAAGCGGCAGCTCCGCTACCGCAGTCCAAAGACCTGGCGGGCATCCATATGTAGTGGTAGACCGTTCTCCGACCACAATTCTGCCGCCCACTCCTCGGCCCACAGGCCGCCTGGGGAGTAGCATCTGCCGATTCAGCGCGAGACACGACAAGACCTACAACCAACCGTACATCAACTTGAACATCGAGCCGAACAACGTCGCGAACAACTGCCGGAACAACGACTGGTACGACTTCGCGAACAACTCGTGGTACAGCGACGCGAAGAGCTTCGCACGCAGCTTCCGACACAGCGCTCGATATAGCTCAAGACACATTTGTCTACACAAGCGAATACATACTACGGAGAGCACTAAATGTTTGACAGCTTGAGGTCATGTTGCCGCATATCGGACGTGCTCTTCCGCAAAGTAACTCCTGACCACTTCTGGCTGGCGTTGCCGGCTGCGTAGGTAGGATC
>VGIR01000090.1 GCA_016867815.1 candidate division WOR-3 bacterium
AGGCGTACCTGGCGGCTGCGGTCATGAACCTCAAGTGCCTGGTGGCACACGGCGGCGGACGTCCGGCAGTGACGCAGGCCGCCCAACTGCTGCGGCGGGCAGCCACGGCAGTCTACTCAGCTATCAAAACAGCGCTCTGGCGACCGTCCCGCGTCACATCCGTGCTCGCGGTATGAAACCACACCCCCAACAGTGGTTTCTCAACAGCCCCACAGTCCCTCTGAGCAGCTCATCGGATTCGCTGCGGTACAGTCCCCATTTTCGCGCGAACGATGTACGAGTAACGTTGCACGAGTCCGCCCTCGCCGCTAGTCCGGCAGGATGATTTGGGGTCGCTTGACCCCGACCCGGAGTTGGGTCGTGCCGTCGAGCAAGGCCAGCCTGCCTTCCTGCCCGGCCAGGATGTCACGTACGTCGTTCGGCAACTTCTTCTCGCCGAAGCCCTCGAGCACAACTATCGTGAATGGCGGATACGGCTCGATTACCTCCTGCATGTTGACTCCGGCGCAGATGACCCCGGCGGCCTTCCGCTCTCTGGCCTGAGCGAGAGTCGCGGCATCGGCGAAGTCACGGACTACGACCGAACCGGGAGTGATTGCAGATTGCAGATTGCCGGAGACCTCGCCGCCTGAGCCCCAGACACCCGAAATCACGGTGCCCTGACACGATACGAGGCAGCCACGGTCGGAGACTTCCTGCACGACTCCGGGCAGCCAGGCCTTGATCTCGAGCTCCTCGAGCAGCGGCTCAATCAGCACGATGCCGAAGTGTTTGTCAATGCGTCCGACCTTGCCTCTCACCGGCGAGGCCGCGAACTTGAACTCTCCGCCCTGGATTATTGACGCCAACCATTGCTCGCGTTCGACTTCGTCTCCGGGCTTCACCCGCAGATGCGGGGCGAGCTCCCCCGGCTCGACTCCCAACTCTCTCGCGACTTCCACAGCCGTGTACTCGCGCGCCTCTTCGGGGCTTTCCCTGAGAAAGAGCGTTCCGCCGGGCAGTAGCTTTTCGATTCTTCCTCGGACCGGCGAGCGGAAGGTCTTGTTGGTGACGCGGCGCGGCGTCCGGGCGACCACGTCCCCGATGTTCACTTCGTCGCCCAGGTGCTTCACCAGGTACTTCTCCACTTCGCCTGCCGGGAGCGCGAGCGCCTCGGCCACCGGGAGGAAGAAGGGACGCAGGAACTGGCGTACGCTGCGGGCGACGAGAGTGTCGGTCGTAACGGTCTGCCCGGCTTTCACGAACACCTGGCCGGGGATGGCCAGCTCGCGGCGGAGGCGGATATCGGTCGAGTGGTCAAGTGGTCCGGTGGTCAAGCGATCCAGTGACCGCACCAGACCACTGGAACACTGGGCCACTGGGGCACTATCTTCTTCGCGGGCAGGCGGAACGTAGCCGGCCGGCATCTTCCGATTTGCGCGGTCGAGCTTTGCGATCCCGAGTCGCTGCACCAGTTCGACCGCGAGTTTCGGATTGACCTGGGCAAGCGCTCCCAGGTGCGGGAACATGAACTCGCTGTCCACTGCCAGCTCCACGCTATCGGCCGGTGACAGCGCGTCAAGCAGCACCGCGGTAGCCGCAGGCCGCGGCGAATGGGAGAGGATGCCGCCGCTGCCGATGAGCAGGTCGCATTCGGTATCGGCAAACGGGGTGATGGGCCGGGGTTTGACGCGCGGCCCCTTGAGCAGATCATCGAGGTCCTGGCGCACCGGGCCGGCTTCTTTCCTGGCGCCGTCGCGCAGCTTCACGTGCTGACGAACGGCTTCGCGGATCGCGACCGCGGCCGAGGCCCACTCGGAGAGCATCTCGTCCGGCGTGCGTGCCAGCCGGGTCGGGTTGACATGCTTGTTGCCGATGAGATTCCACATCGCTCCGTCGGTCAGGTGGGGATGGTAGAGCTCGCGGATGGGCGTGATGCCGGCGAGTTCGGCGACGTTGAGGATACTGTAGCTCAATCCGAGGTTGGCGCTGACCGCGCGGAAAACGTCGCCCGCGCGGGCCGTGAATACATCGGTCGTTGCTCCGCCGATGTCCACTGCCATGATGCGGCGGCCGGTCGCACCTGAGAGCAGCTTGAGAATTGACCCGAACGCGGCCGGGGTGGGCATTATCGGAGCCGCGACCCACTGCTTCAGCTTCTCATAGCCCGGAGCCTGCGACATTACGTGTTCCATGAACAGGTCCTGAATCGCGTGCCGCGCCGGCTCGAGGTTCTCGCAGTCGAGCTCAGGACGGACATTGGGCACGGCCCGGAACATGTACCCGTCGCCGAGTGAATCTCGCACGCGGTCGGCGGCATTGACATTGCCTGCGTAGACGACCGGCATCCGAGCGGACGGGTTCAGCTTGGGGTGCAGTCCTGCCTCGACCAGCAGCTCGGCGAGGAAGACCGGCGCGGAGACAGCGTCGGCGTCGAACCCGCCGGCGACCAGCACCATGTCCGGGCGCAGGCGTTTGAGGTCCTCGATCTTGCGGTAGGGAGTCCGGCCGTCGTCCATCGAGATGACGTCGAGCACTATTGCTCCGGCGCCGAGGGCAGCGCGGTGCGCGGTTCCGGCAGTCATGTTGTACACGAGGCCCGTTACGACCATGGCCAAGCCCCCGCCGGCGCTCGATGTTGTGAGATAAGGAACCGAGGGAGCGTCATCGCGCACCAGCGTGTGCCCGGAGAGTAGTTCAAGGCCGCGCAGGGCCTGGAGGACGCCGACCGCAACATCCTCGCACGGCTTCTCGACGGTTGTCGGCGTTTCGTAGCGGAAGCACTGCCAGGCGCCGGCCCGCCTCAGGAAGAGCAGCGCCTTGGTTGTGGTGCTGCCGACGTCGGTTATGCAGAACTCAGTCGGGTCGGACGGGAAAGGCACTCCGGGCATGGATACTTCCGCTCTAGTATCGGCCGGCTCCTCCGGCTGTCAATCCCTCCGGACTCGCGAGCTGGGTGCGGTCAGGCTAGCGGCTGGTGGTTGTCGTGCAGCCCTGAGGCCAGGTACCCCAGTCTCGTGAGCAGCCCGGCTACCTCGGAACGTATCAGGTCCCGCACGTGGCGATAGTCCTTGATTCCCTTACCGTAGGGGTCGGGAATCTCCCAGTGGACTTCCTTCGCGCCGGGGATGAACGGGCAGGTCACCGTGCAGCCCATGGAGACCATGTAGTCGAACCCGCCGGCAGTCACGTCACGGAACCCCTTGGTCCGCGCCCGGGAGATGTCGATGCCGATTTCCTTCATCACCTCGATTGCGTGCGGAGCGACGCTCTGGGCCGGGTTCGAGCCGGCGCTTTCGCACTCAACATCGTTACTCAGCGCCCGGCAGAAGGCCTCGGCCATCTGGCTCCGGCACGAATTGCCGACGCAGGCAAAAAGAATGCGCATGCTTTCCCGGATCGCCTATCGTCTTCCGCCGACGCGGCCGGTGTTCCTGATGTCGTGGCGGAACTTGGGCCAGTTTGAATTGGATAGCGGGCTGTAGCCCTTGAGTTTATGAAGGTAGCCGTCATCGCCGACGAAGTAGATCTTCCCGTCCTGGCCGATGGTCGGCGATGAAGTGATGTCATTGTCGGTCGGATACCACCAGAGCAGCACGCTGTCCGGGCTGAGCGCGTAGAGATTGTTGTCGCTGGAGCCGAAGTAGATGTTGCCGTCGGCGTTGATGACCGGCGAGGAATAGATGTTGTCGCCGGTCACGTATCGCCACTTCATCGTGCCGTCGGGGTTCATCGCATAGAAGATGTTGTCGGTTGAGCCGAAGTAGACAGTGCCGTCAGGCGCGATGGCGGGAGAGGAGTAGATCTGTCCGTTGGTCTGGAACGACCACTTCAGCGTGTCGTTCGGGCTGAGGGCGTAGAGGATGCCCTCGAGCGAACCGAAGTATATCGTGCCGTCGGCCGCGATGGCCGGCGACGACTGGACGTCCCGGCTGGTCGCATGACGCCATTTGAGCGTGCCGGCCGGGGTCAGGGCATACAGATAGTCACTGTTCGACCCGACGTAGATTGTTCCGTCGGGCGCGATGGCCGGCGAGGAGTAGACGTCCTGGCCGACCGAGTAGCGCCACTTGAGGGTGCTGTCCGGGTTCAGGGCGTAGACGTAGCCGTCCTTCGAGCCGAAGACGATCGTACCGTCAGCGGCGATGGCCGGTGAAGACGGGATGTCCCCGCCGGTAACGTAGAACCACTTGACCGCTCCACCGGTATCCAGGGCATACAGCCGGTTGTCGAACGAGCCAACATAGATGGTGCCGTCGGGCCCGATGGCCGGGGACGCGCGCACCACGCCACCGGTCTGATAGCGCCACTTGAGCGTGCCGTCGTTGTTCACTGCGTACACGTAGTTGTCCTGCGCTCCAACATAGATGGTGCCGTCGGCCGCGATGGCGGGCGACGAGTGGTTGTTTTCCGGTGCCCCTGCCTTTATCTGGAAGCGCCAGATCTGCATGGTATCCGCCGGCCGGACGAGAATCGTACGCGGGTCCGACCATACTGACACCGCCCCGCCCGTGTCTTTGGCCTGGGCCCTGACTCCATAGGTGTCGGGCACGGGCCAGGCGTGGCCGATCGTCGTCAGCTCGCCGGGGGCCATGAACTGACCCCAGGTGGAAGTGTCGCCGTCACCCCAGTCGAACCGGATGGCCACATGGATGCCCTGGGGATGCGTGGCCGAGGACGAGAAGGCGTAGACCGTATCCTGGCCGCCTCGAAACGGCCCGGAGGGAACTGTCGGTTTGTCCGGCCCCAGGCGCAGGACGACGTCCACCCCGAGCTCGTCTGACCATTCGGTCATGTGGAGCTGCTGGTCTCTGGCCTGGGCGGTGACTTCGTTGTGACCGACGTCCGGCCAGGCGTAGCTCATCGCCACCGTTTCGCCGGAGGCGACGACCGGACTCCAGTCGGACGTGTCATTGCCCCAGTCGAAGCGGATCGACACGCTGTCGCCGAACCGGTCAGTCGTCACGCTCTTGAAGGTGTAGACGGTGTCCTTGTAGCAGACGGTGGGTCCGATCGGCACGGCCGGAGTCTCGGGCCGCGGCAGCACCTGCACCGGAAGCGCCGGAGACCACTCGGAACTGAGCAGCTTCTTGTCCTGGGCCTGCGCTCTGACCTCGTAGGTGCCCGTGTCGGCCCAGGCGTGATTGAACGTGACCTCGACTCCGCTTCCTTCCCAGTCGCTCCACTCGCTGAGGACTGAGTCATCCCAGTCGAAGCGGATTGCCACGTGGTCGCCGTTCGGGTCGTTGGCTGCAGCCGTAAAAACGTACTGCTTGTTCGGGTAGCAGTTGGTCGGGCCGTCAGGGGCCTGCGCGAACGCCGGCGGTTGGTTCTTGCACGAGGCAGCTACCAGCAGCATTGAGGACAACACGAGGGCCAAAGCTCTACGGTTTCTTGACACAGATGACTCCTTCGACTCGCCGCGCTACGGGTCTCATCTAGCTACTAAGATTCTACAGCATCATGCCGGATGTCAAGCAGGGTCGACGGCACCCTGTCCGTCAGTGCCTCTGGTGCCGGCGGCCGAGCTCGGCCAGCGGCACCGGCTGTTGTGCTACCGGGAGCAGCGTGACTGCGACATTCGGCTGGGGACCTTCGGCAGTCATCATTGTCTCCGACCGCCACCCGGTCCGGCCGAGTCGAGCAGAGTCTGTCGCTCGCACGCTCCGTGTGAATCGACTGTCCTCTCCTGCTGTGCCCTGGCATCGCTCAGCAGCAGGGGAGGCCTCCTTTGCGGCCCCGCGGGGGTGGTCTACTGCACGACGAGCAGGTGCGTGCCGCTTACTGCTCCGCCGAGGCGGACCCGCACGAAGTACACGCCGGCCGGCAGTGCGGCGGCATCCCAGAAGACCGCGTGCTGGCCAGCAGCGAGATGACCGTGGAACGGCCGCGCAACTTCCCTGCCCGCAGCGTCAGACACTACCAGGTTCACTCCTCCCGAACGCGCCACCGCAAACTCGATTCGGAACACCCCGCGGCCCGGGTTCGGCCGCACCTTCAGTGCCGGCGTCAGGACGGCGCCGCGCGGCGTCTCAAGCACGGGCGAGGCGATGTCGTACCCGGCGTTGAGGAACCGCGGTGACATGAGCGAATCTACCCAGCGCGTCCGAATCTCGGTGTTGATCTCCAACCGTGCGTCGCCCCAGGTTTCGTACGTCTGGTATCGCGTCCAGTCGAGGTTGATGTAGTTCCAGCCTTTGATCTCCGGATGGTTGGCCACGAACTGGAAGAACGGGTCGAACCAGTAGAACCAGTCGGCGCGGCCGGAGTCGCCTTGCGGGTCGAGCGAATCGGGGACAATGAAGACGTTGCGGGCCGAGAGCTCGTTCAGATAGACAGGCTTCTGCCGCTCAGCGGCAAAGCGCAGGAATGCCTCGCTTCGTCCCTTCGGCGTGAGCTGGCCGCGTTCCGTGTCGGGCAAGGCCGGATTGAAGTGCTCCATGTCAAACGGGTCGAGCCCGAACCAGTCAACGATGTCGTCACCGGGATACCACTTCCAGCCCTGCCCGGTCGAGTCGGCGAAGTCGGCCTCGGCGTCCGGCTCGTAGCACCAGACCGTGGCGAACTCGGGCACGTCCCGCGCCCGCAGTTCGGTCACCAGCTTGCGGAACGCCAGCGGGAAGATGTAAGGGTGATACGGATTCCACCACCCGTTGAACTCGAAGCCGATGCGCAGGAAGAACGGCCGGTTGACTGTCTGCAGGGCGATGGCGAGGGTGTCGATGTAGTGGTCCATCGTCGTGGTCAGGGCAAAGACCGAGTCGAGCATCCACGTGTCGCGCCCCTGGAAGTGCAGGCCGTACTCGATGTACTGGCTGTCCGGGTGCACGATGTTCTGCGTCAGTGACTGGACGATGTGGCCGACGTCGAACCAGCGCGGGCCCGGCATCGAGGCCACAACCTGGAGAACCAGCGGATGATGGTCGGCCGGGAACATCTCATTGTACCTGGCCTGGCTTGAGTATCCGTCCCAGCCGCAACCGTGATAGATGAACCCGTCCGGCGGTTCGAACTTCGCGCCATAGTGCGCCGATGCGGATGCCGCCAGGAGCAGGCTTGACACGACCGCTCTCAGCACGTGCTGCATATGCCGGATGCTAACTCTTGCCCGGCCCGGTGGCAAAGCTCTCCAACACGGGACCGTCTAGCGTAGCAGCAACGCGGGTACCGCACGCGCCGCCCGGCTCATGACGTAGTACACTCCGGAAGGCAGGTGCCTGCCCTTCTCGTCGGTTCCATCCCACGACACGGAGCCGAGTCCGTGGAGCCTGGCTTCGGTTAGAGTCCTGACCAGCCGTCCGGCCGCGTCAAACACCGCGATTCCCCTTGGCCCGTCAGGCGTGAGTCGCAGGCTGATCGTCGTCTGCCGGTGGAACGGATTCGGACTCACCGTGAGTCCGCCGCACGCCATTCGCCACTCGCCACTCGCCTCAACGCCCGAACTGAGCAGTCGGTCAATCACGCGTATCACTGCCTGCGGGTCGAACTGGTCCGACCAGTACCTGACGATACCCTGCTGGTCGATCACGTAGTCCTGCGGGTACGGCGCCTGCGGGTTTGGCACGCGGTACGTCTGGTACACTCCGGAGGTGTCCACCAGCCCGACAAACCTCATCCCGAACACGTCCCGGAATTCGCTCATCTGGTTGGCGTTCTCTCCCAGGGCGAAGACCGTCACCCGCGCGGTGTCGTACCGTTCGAAGATCGATCCGTCGATGGCCGCAGCCTGCGGCCCGCACAGCGGTCACCATGAAGCCCCGAAGTCGAGGTACACCACCTTTCCGCGCTCGGCCGAAAGCCGATGCGTCTGCCCGTCGGTGCCGGACAGGTTGAAGTCGGGCGCCTCGGCTCCATACTGGGGGAATGCCGGGTTGTTCTCGTAGACCTCAATCGTCCTGGCCGATTCGTCGGGATCGTTGCAGTCGAACCGCAGCTGTGCACCGACCAGTCCCGGACCGGTGGCCGTCAAGGTTACGAGCAGAGAATCCCCGGCCCCCACGGTGAACGAGTCCGGGGTCGCGGAGATCCCGGCTGGTGCGCGCACCGAGGTTACGTCCAGCGTACCCGCGCCGGTGTTGCGTACGACCACAGTCGTATCACGTTGGCCGCTCACGTCGCCGAAGTCGAGTATCTCCGGCATGACGTCGATATCCGCGCCCGGGTCATTCCCAACCCGGTAGCATGACATCCCCTGCCAGTCGGCGACCACAATCAGGCTGTCGTCACGGATATCCGCGCCGTGCGCCCACATGTAGGTGTTGTCCCAGCCGACCCGCGTGATGCTCGCCGGGTTCGACACGTCGAACAACTCCATCACCCGCCACGAACCGGCAACTACCAGGTTCCCGGCATTCCCGATGCCCCAGACGCAACCGTCGGTCGCAATTGTATCGAGCAGGACCGGGTTGTGCGGGTCGGTGATGTCTATCGTAGCCAGACCTGCGACCCCGAGCGCCAGCACCGCCACGTTGCCTTCAAGAACGATGTCCGTCGCGGTCCCGGGAAGATCCAGCCGCGCGGTCACGTGCATCCCGTCCGCGAGTCCGGCGACCGCGAGCCCCTCGCGTCCGTTTGCGACAAACAGGAACGAATCCCTCGCCTCGACGTTCCACGCCTGCGACGGATTCAGCGAGAGCGCCCCGATTTTCTGCGGCGAAGTCGGGTTCGAGAAGTCTAGCGCATAGATGCCGTTCTGATGCGCGGCGCAATAGAGCATCGAGCCGACCAAAGCCCCGCCCTCGAGCGCTTCGCGATTCCCCGGCGGGTCGTACGTGCCCAGCCGTAGCGGGTCGCCGGAACCGGAGATGTCGAATAGGACTACACCCTCGCGCCGGCAGTAGTCGAACAGCCACGTGTCGCCGTACGCCCGGCAGCGCCACGAGTTCGGGCCGTTCGACAGCCAGGTCCTGGTTGGGCTGGCCGGGTTTGAGATGTCATACGACTCGAGCCCCTGGCTGAACCCGCACGCGATGAACGCCCGGTCGCCGACGATCTCGGCGTCCATCTCGTGATTCCGGTTCACCTGATTGTGGCCGAGGAACCGGAGCCCGTCGAAGTCAGCCCGTGCGACGCCCGCCAAGGCGGCAGCGCAGACGATCGTTGCGACCAGATTCACAGCAGACATCCTATATGTGCCGGCTCAGCAAAGCAATCCCGAACGATGTCCCAAACCCGATATTGAACCACTTCAGGGGATGCGCGTACTGCCAGCCGGGGTCGCGGAAACCCGCTGTTCGACAACGGCCGTGAGCTGGAAGCTGTCGGCCTCAAACCGCCGGCTGTCGTCGCATCGCTGACTAGCCAGTCGTTTTGCAGTTTGATGCCTGCGTTCTGCAGTTTGAATTGGCGGGCTCTGCCCGCTGATGTGTCTCGAAATCGCTCGGGAATGCGGGCAGTGCCCGTCACAGTTCCCAAACTTGACCGAGGGCTCACAGTGGACGAGCCCTCGCAGCCCCGCGGTGGTATTCCCGGCTCGCGGCGACGGCTACTTGCCGCCGCCCCCCTGCGCCTCCATCGCCATCATCTCTTTGGCGGAGCCGCGCGTGCAATAGTAGCCCCACTTCAGGGCCATCTTGGCCGTGACCGGGCACTGCGGGCAGACGCAGCCGTTCTCCTTGGTGATGACCTTGCTCTTACCGGCGAGGCAGTAGGCACCCTTTTCGCCTGCCTTGGCGCACTCTTCCTTCAGGAACGAAGGGCAGGTGGCGCAGATACAGTTGGCGGCGACGAACTCCGCCTTCTCCGTATCGGTCATTGCCTGCTCGGCCGGCTTGGGCACCTCCGCCTTGGGCGCCTCGGGCGCCTTCTGTCCGCCGCAGACGACGATGCCCAATACCAGGCACGCCATCACTGTGGCGATAGCGACGTTCTTCAGCATCCTTTTCTCCTTTGTCTCGCGGTTCAAGACCGGAGATGATACGCCGGGGCGGGAGGGTGTCAACCGGCGCGAGGCCTCAGGCGCGAGGCCTCAGGAACCGACTTAGGATCGACCAGAGACAACGGGCAAAGGTCGAGCTTCCGTTACGACCCTCCCATTCTCTGTGTGCTCTGTGGTTCGATGCCGGATTCGGGAGAGGCGCTATCTCTGGACGGAGGACGCACGCCCGCTAGAATTGAGTAGTGCGTCTGCTGCGCCGGCTGTCCCTGCGGATTGTCTTGACGGTGGTCTTGGTCGGCATCGGTGTGCTCGTGATGAACCTGCCCGGACTGCTCGGCCGCCGGCACCGGCCGAAGCTCTCCCTGGCCCCGCGCTGGTACTTCACGGACTCCACCGGCCCTGCTCCGGGCTCGCCGCCGCCTGATTCCGTCGTTGTCGTCGAAGCCCTGAGCCGGACAATGGACCCCGAACTGCATCTGAGCGTGGTCGACATGGGCCTGCTCGACACGGTGCGGGTTGATACCAGCGGCAACGTGCGGGTAGTGCTGATCCTGACCACGCCCGAGTGTCCCTACTACGCTGCTATCGGCGCGGATGCTCTGGCCGAGGTGCGCAGACTTCCGGGGGCGAGGCGGGTCCAGGTAAGACTCGAACCCAATGCCGACTGGAGCCCGGAGCGACTCACCGAGGAAGGAAAACGGAGATTCCGGGAGCTGTTCGGTGACGGCACTCGCACTGGCCGGTAGGGCGCTCGCGCTCGGGCTCTCGACCGGCCTCTTCTGTGCCGGGTTCTGTCTGCCGCTCCTCGGTCCGGTGATGCTGTCCGGACAGGGGACCGCATGGCAGTCTGCACGGCGCGTGCTCTTGTTCCTCGCCGGCCGCCTGGTCGCCTACCTGCTGTTCGGCCTGGTTTTCGGCCTGATGGGCGGCGCGCTGGCCCGGCTCGGGCCGGTGAAAACGTGGCTGCTGCCGATTGTCTACGGCCTGCTCGGCCTCGGGATGATCACCTACGGCCTGGTCCGTTCCCTGCCCCACCTCGGGTTCTGCCGCGTGCTCAGCCCGAGGTTCGAGTCCGGCTGGTACGTGGCGGCGCTCGGGTTCCTCGCCGGCATCAACCTCTGCCCGCCGTTTCTCCTGGCGGTAACGACGGTCGTCGACATCGGCGGGGCCCCGCGCGGCCTGCTGTTTTTCTTCGTCTTCTTCCTCGCGACCAGCGTCTACCTGCTGCCGCTCTTCTTTGCCGGGCTGGCGGGCCGATTCGCGGCCGTGCGGTTCGCCGCCCGGGTCGCGTCGATTGTCGCGGGCTTGTACTTCGTCTACCTCGCGGTCCGCACTATCGCCTAGAGCAAGCGCGACCGGTCCAACTCCCGTCGCTCATCGTTCTCCGTCCGAACTCGACCATCCATATGCGCCGCTCCTTGCCCGATAACCTGCAATCTGCAAACGGCAATCGGAAATGCCGTCCAACCTTGGGGCTTCGCTCCGTCCGGTCCGCCACTTTGGAGTTTGATGTCTGCATTCTGCAGTTTGAACTGGCGGGCGCAGCCCGCTGATGCGCCCAGGGCATGGCTCCGTAATAGGTGGCTGCGGGGCTGTTGAGAAACCACTGTTGGGGGTGTGGTTTCATACCGCGAGCACGGATGTGACGCGGGACGGTCGCCAGAGCGCTGTTTTGATAGCTGAGTAGACTGCCGTGGCTGCCCGCCGCA
>VGIR01000091.1 GCA_016867815.1 candidate division WOR-3 bacterium
CAGCACATCCAAAGCCGCCGGCGATAGACGCCGAGTATCGTCTTCTCTCATTACTCACAGTATACACCAAACCGACTCCCATGTCAAACATTTTATGCTCTGATTAGTAACATTCAAACAACCCAGATGCTACCATCCGGGCAGGGGAACCGCTACTGATTTTCAACTAAGACAGGGACATCCTCATCCGATACGCGTCAAGATACTGACAGGAACCCCATTTCGGGGAGCTTCGGGGCATGACGCGGCCGAGCCGCGAGGTTGAGGTAGAGGCTAGGGTCTAGGTTGAGGTCTGGCCGGCCTGCACTGGGTCGTGGTAGTGGCAGGCCGCGGCGTCCTTTACCTCGACCATCAGTTCGTCGAGCGTTGGTGCGCAGGTGAGAAGGTCAGCACCGATTGCGCGAGCGCACCACTGCTCGCCGTCGTTGTGGACTTCTACCTTGACGACCACGCTTGATTAGGACTCTTGTGTCGAACTGGTCAAGGACAACGCAGGCCCGGGTATTAGGGTGGGGACCGGGACGGCCGGCTATTCGGCAGGCAACGGCAACCGGGCGAAGAAGCGTTGGATCTTCGGTCTCCCTTCGCCCAGCCGCAGTGTGACCGCGCCGTCGACTCGCGTGTTCACGTAGTCTACCCCGGTTCCTTTGAACCGCGGTTCGAGTCTCGCCGGAGTGGGATATCTGCCCATGACCAGAACATAGTCCGGTCGTACACGCTCGTAGAGGGCGGGCGGGTTACCCTTCAGGCTGCCGTGGTGCGGGGATTTCAGCAGGTCGGCTCGCAGGTCTTCGCCGGCGAGCAGGTCCGGATTGTCGAGGTCGCCGGGCAGCAGCATCTTGAACTTGCCCAGCGTCACGGACGCAACCAGCGATATGTCATTGGTGCGGGCCGCGCCGGCGAGGAAACGCGCCCTAGTCGCGTCATCCGGCCAGAGGAAGTCCACCTGAAACCCGGACCCGGTCAGATGGGTTCCCTTCCCGACTACGACGACCTCTGTTCCTCTCGCGTGCAGCCGTGTCAGGAGACCTTGGTAGTCCGGGTCCCGGCTCTCGGTCGTCGGCACCAGCAGTCGTCGCACCCGGAAGCTCCGGGGCAGGTCCAGCAGCCCGCCGTAGTGGTCGTTGTCAGGGTGTGTGACCACGACCGCGTCCAGCCGGTGGATGCCGCGGCTGCGCAGGTAGTCGCGCAATACCCCGGTACCGTTGACCCCGGCGTCGAAGAGAATCCTGTGGCCGAGGCTGTCTTCCAGCAGGATCGCGTCGCCCTGCTTCGGGTCGAGAAACGTGGCCGAGTTGCCCGGCTTTCTCAGTACCCCCTCCCAGGCCATCACGCACAAGCCGGACACGAGAAGCACTGCGAAGCCGGTGCGGACGCGCTCCCGATTTGCCCTCAGGGCGAGCAGGCCGAGCAGGTAAGCCCAAGCAACCCAGAACCAGGATAGCCGGCCCGGCTCCCATATCGCCCAGTCCAACCTGCCCATGAACAGGGTCAGTTGGAGCAGAGCCCACAGCACGAGCCAGAGCGATTGAGCGAAAACAGCAGCCAGCCAGTGGCTCACTAGATTCGCCAGCAGAACAACGATGCCAAGCGGCATCGCCAGGCCAACCAGCGGAATCACCGCGGCGCTTGTCGCGAAGGCCAGCGGCTGGACTCGGCTGAAATGGTGCAGAAGCAGCGGAGCCGTGAAGAGCGTCGCCGCCACCGAGACAACCACCGGCGCCAGCACCCAGCGGCTGAACCATCGCAGGCGAACCGCACGCCCCGCCAGCTGCTGAGTCGGTCCGGCAATGAGGACAATACCGAGCGTGGCGGCGAAGGAAAGCTGGGCTCCGACATCGAATAGCATCGCCGGGTCGATGAGCAACAACAGGATGCCGGCCGCACAAAGCGAAGCGACCGGCGAAAGCCTGCGCTGGGTCGGTGCGCTGAGCAGGACGGCGCAGGCCATCAGGCCGGCACGTGCCGGGGCCGCCGACCAACCGACAAGTAGCAGGTAGAAGACCACGCCAGCGACCCCGGCCCAGAACCTCCACCAGCCGCGCACGCCCAGCACCGAGAGCAGAATCCAGAGGAATCCGACCACGATGCTGACATTCATGCCGGAGACGGCCAGTATGTGCACGAGACCTGCATCCCTGAACGCCTCCTGCACGTCCTTGGGCAAGCCCTGGCTTCCCCCGAGCAGCAGCCCCACGAGCAGCGCTCCCTCGTTCCCCGGCAGCACCTGGTTGATGACGCCGAAGATGTAGGACCGAACCGGTGCGACCAGCCGGTTGCGGACGCCCGATCCCCTGCCCCGAGCCAGAACAGTGACCGCGTGGGCCGATGCGCTGCCCACGAAACCTCGAGCAGATAGAACCGAGTTGAAGTCCGGCACACCCGGGTTGCGCGGCCTGTCCAGGGGCTCGATGCGACTGCCGACCATCACCACATCGCCCGACCGCAACACGGCCGCGCTATCCCTGAGCCACACGGTCACCTTTCCACGCAACGGCGGCGACAAGGAAACGACCGCCCGGCGTGCGACACCTGGCGCAGGCTCGGACTCGACCGTTCCCTCAAACCGCTCCGCCGCGTAGACGCGCGGATCCACCGGCCCCGGTGCTCGAACCTGGCCGCAGGCCATGGCAGCAGCGCCGACCGCAAGATAGAGCGACCATCCGCGGCTCACCCGTGCCAGTCCGACGGCCACCACCGCCACCAGGGCGACCAGCCAGAGAGGGGCCGGCACCAGCCGACCAAGGAGGATGCCCGCAGCCGCAGCCACCAGAGCCCTCGCTGCCGCGTGACGCATCCCGGGCTCGGCTCGGCCGGCGAAAGCAGCGGTGAAGCTCACACAGCAGGAGAGTAGACGCCGGCCCCCGTCTGTCAAGCAGAGCAGAGCCCTGCCGCACAGCCGGAAGTGTGTCCTCAGCAAGGCGCCTCCCTCAAGTGCGAGAGTGCAGTGCCGAGCACCGCCGTCGGCCTGACCGAAGAGGCGAACCCGGACGGCCGGGAGGCACGTTGCTCCACGCCAGCAGGACCAATATCATCTCGCCACGTCCGGATTGGGTGGCCCAATCCCCGATTGACAATCAGGGGCTGACAGCTAGAATGTTGCGCTTCATGAGCGTGACAGTGGGCTTACTGCTCCTGCTCAGTGCGGGCCCGATCGGGCTCACAGCTGGGGATGAACCGGTCTCTCTCTACAAACCCGCCGTACTGACTTCCTTCGAGTGGCAGAGCATCGACTCGCCGCAGTACGCTGGCGAGTCGATTGACGTCGTCATCCTCGCCATGGATGACAGCGGCAACAGCTATCCGCTCAACGGCATAGCGCTTCTCTCGACCACTCTCGGAGACCAGTTCGTATACCCTTCGTATGTGCAGTTCAATGATGGTATCTGCAATAGCAGAGTTGTAGTAACCATTGCCGAGAGCCTGGCGCTGCGGTGCTCGAGGGACACGGTATCGGGAACAAGCGAGGTTTTCGAGGTGCTTCCGGGCGCGCCGAAGAGGCTCATGGTGATCCTGCCCGGCGAGCAGCTGACGCCCGGCCTGACCGGAGGTCGCGCCGGGTCTCCCGACGAGCAGACAGCAGGAGACTCGTTCTCCTTCGAGGTCTACCGGACCGACGGTTGGTTCAACCAGGTGGACCAGAGCAACGACAGTGTCGAATTGGATTCGGACAACCGGTTCGACCGACTGCCTGCCGGTGGCCGGTTGCCAAATGGAACTGGTTCCTTCCCCATAGTTATGCACGCTGCCGGCGAACGTCACATCACCGCCAAGCTGGCAAGGTCGCTGCTTGAGGACATCTCGTCACCGGTGACCGTCCGCCCCGGGCCGTACAAGAACATGCTGCTTATCGCGCCGGGAGAGGTCCTGATGCCGGGTGACACGTCACCACTGGAATCCCTGCCAGGCAAGGAAGGAACTCCGTCCCCGCAGTACCTGCGCGAGCCCTTCGGCGTCAACGTCTACGCCTGCGACTCGTTCTGGAATCCACGAGACGGGCTGGGAGATACGGTCTTCGTGCGTTCGGACGTGAAAGACTCGTGCACGCCGTCTGCAAACGAACTCACCGATTCCGTCCGTTTCTCTTTCCAGTTCAACCAGCGCGGCGAAAACCGCCCGCTGTGGGTCCGGGACAGCCTGACTGGAGCCGAGTCCTACATCACCTACCTGGACGTCCGCGCCCGCGGGGCGTCGCTTTCCGCAATAGCGCCGGATACGGTTCGTTCCGGCGAGACTGCTCAAGTCTTGATCCGAGTCGTTGACGTACACGGAGAACAGATTCCCGCAGCGCTTGTCCGGACTTCGGTCGTCAAGGGCACCGGTACGATGATCGAGCCTGAGTTGCTGACCGATACTGCCGGGTATGCCACCGCCCACTTCGTTTGCACGCCCAGCCCGGCATCGGAGCAGGATTCCATCAGGATCACATCGGACAACGCCATCGCGGTTATCGGCATCTACGTCAAACACCTTTCCGACAGCCTGTTCGCCTTCCCCAATCCGTTCGGATCCATCAACCAGGACCGAACGCTGATCTTCTACAGCCTGCAGAAGGCGGTGTCGGTCAAGGTGAGGATATACGACCCGTTCGGCAACAGAGTGTGGACGCGGAGTTTCAGCCAGGGAGAACCGGGCGCCCAGTTCGGAGACAACACCATCTACTGGGACGGCACGAACAACAAGGGCAAGCGCGTCGCCAGCGGTATCTACGTCATCCAGGTCCTCGGCACGACCACCACCAGCATTGACTTCAGGAGCCTTTACCGGGTAGGAGTCGTCTGGTGAGAAGAGCTCTTCTTGTCGCCGTCGGCCTCGTCGCTGCCTGTTCAGTCGCTCGGGGAGAGGGCGGCTCGGCCGGCGAGTTCCTGAACTACGCGATCGCCCCGCGGAGCCTGGGCATGGGCAAAGCATTCACCGCGATCGCGGATGACATCCAGGCCGGCTACTTCAACCCGGCCGGGCTGTACCAACTCAATGCCCAGGAAGTGATGATGGGACACTCCCAGCTGTACGGAGCCCGACTGGAGTACGTCGGCTGGGCTCTGCCCACCAAGGCAGCGGGGACCTTCGGCTTTTCTCTGCTCAACTTCGGCTCCGAAGGGATCGATGCGAGGAGTCCCGAGAACCAGCGGATGCAGAGCTACTTCTTCATGGAGAACGCCCTCATCGCCTCGTACGCCTATAACCCCTGGCGTTTCCTCGGCTTCGGCGCCAACCTCAAGCTGATCACGAAGAACATCGCCGTCTACTCCGGCGTGGGAGTTGGCGCCGATGTCTCAGCGCTGATCTTGCTGCCGCGCCCGCTCAGCTTCGGCCTGGTCCTGCAGAACCTCCTGCAGCCGGCTGTCAGACTGAGGGATAGCACGGACTACTATCCCCGAAACCTCCGGGCCGGCGCCGCGGTTCGGCTGGTCAACGACCGCGTGCGGCTCGCCGCCGACCTGGTCGTAAAGGACTTCGCGAGTAGCTCCCGCCGCAGCCTGACCCCCCACGGCGGGATCGAGTTCGAGGTGCTGCCCGACTTGCTCATTCCCCGCTTCGGCCTCGACGCGAATGAGATTAGCGTCGGTCTGGGCGTAAACAAAGTCTGGGGCAAGATGGCCGTGGGCGCCGACTACGCATTCCTGTTGCACTATCCGTCCGGCTATACGCTTGCCCCCACTCACAAGATTGGCGTTTTCCTGAACTTCGCCGGATACCGGGTTTGGATTGACGCCCAGCCGGCTCTCTTCCGGCCGACGCCTGAAGACAGGTCAAACGTGCTCTGGATGGACGTGCGGCTGATGGCGCGGGCGAGTTCCAGGCGCTGGCAGGTTGTGGTCAAGAACCAGTACGGCGAAGTGGTGCGCAATTTCAGCGGCTGGGATGCCCCACCGGCGCGAATGACATGGGACGGCCTCGACGACGACGGCCGCCTGGTCGCGGACGGCAGCTATAGCTACAGCATCGTGGTTGTGGACGTGCGCAACCGTCCACTCTCGTTCTCCGCCCCGCTCACTCGCATCCGTACCAGCGGTCCCACGGGCAAACTCGAGATCCGACCTCAAGACCGATAAGGTGACGATGGTCCAGGTCCTGATCACCGTTCTGCTCGCCGGCGCATTGTCGCCAGAGCAGTCACATCAACTCGCCGAACGGTACAACGTGGCTCAGGCAGCGATAGGACAGCGGAACTACGTGAAGGCCAACACCGACCTGAACGCGCTGGTTCGTGACTTCGGTTCCAGCGAGTTCGGCGACGAGATGCGCTACGCACTCGCCGAGACGTACTTCAACCTCGGCCAGTATGACCGCGCTGCCGACATCTTCAACCAGCTGCTCGGCAGGCCGCATCACCCCTACATCAAACCGGAGGCAATGTACGGGATCGCCATTTCCGAGATGATGCGAGGCAACTTCAAACAGGCGCGAATCACACTCGAGCAGCTGTCGAAGCAGCAGGGCTACGACACGGACGACCGCACCAATTTCGCGCTGGGAGTGCTGTACTACTTCCTGAAGAACTACGATCAGGCGGCGGCCAAGCTGAACGGCCTCAAACTGCCGGAGGCGAAGTTCTACCTCGGCAAGGTCTATTCGGCCACCGGAAAGCCGCTGCCCGCACTGCTCCAATTCAGGGCGGTCACTGACGACGTGCCGAATACGTCGCTGGCGGTGATGGCCCACTTCGCCGCCGGCCAGGCGCTGTTCATCAATCACGACTACGATGGCGCGCAGGCCAAATTCCAGTTCTTCGCCGACAACTTCGCCTATTCGCCGCTGGCCGACTATGCCCGTTACTTCCTCGGTTGCGCGCAGATCGCGCAGAAGCAATACGCGTCGGCAATCGACAACCTGACGCCGTTGGTGAGCAGCGACAACAGCGTGCTGGCCGCGCATGCAAACTACTTCATCGGCTGCGCGGACATGGCGCTCGGTCAGGCGCAGCCGGCGGTTGAGCGCTTCCAGCGCGTCCGCGCCAACTACTCGCGGACGCGGGTGAGCGGGTACGCCGACCTCCAACTCTCGCGGGCGGTACTGGCAACTGCGGACACCGCCCAGGCCCTGCTCGGCACCAGTCAGTTGGCGACGATGTTCAAGACCGGCGACCTTGCCGGCACCGGCAACTACATGTCCGGGGTCATCTACTACCAGCTGGGCCAGTACGGCAGTGCCGCGCGGCAGTTCGAGACGATCCTGGCGAGCCACGGCGGCACCGGTCTGCGCGAACCTGCTTGCGCCATGCTGCTGCTCTGTCTGAGCAGCTCGGGGCAGTGCGACAAGGGCGCGGCGCTCGGCGCGAAGTACGTTACCGACTACCCGACCGACTCTACCGAGTGGCGCGCCAAGACGCTGTACTTCCTGGCCGAATGCTTCTACTTTGACCGCAAGTACAACGAAGCCGATGACTTCTACCAACAGGCATACGCCCACCCGGCCAGCTCCGACATCTCGGTCTACGCCCGGCTCGGCCGCTGCTACAGCCTCTATCATCTCGGGCGACTGAACGAGTCCGTGCGGGGCTTCAGGAACCTGGTCAACGCCCGGCTCGGCGACACCGCCTTCACCATCAGCGCCTATCTTGGTTACGGATACTCCCTCTTCAACCAGAAGGAGTACCTCAAGGCGCTGGACGTATTCGAACCCCTCCAGAAGACCTTTCCGGGCGAAGAAATGGCCACGGTCCCGGCCTACTTCTACGCCGGGTACAGCTACTACCAGTTGGGCTACTACGGTCAAGCGGTGGACGCGTGGAGCGAACTCATCAACAGGTTCCCGGCCGATGCGACGAGGGCCCCCGAGGCAGCCTTCCGCAGCGGCGACACCTACTTCAAAGCGCTGGAGTACGACAAGGCGATCAGCATGTTCAACTTCGTGATTGAGCGCTACCCGTTTTCGCAGTTCGGCCCTCCGTCGCAGGCGCTGATTGCGCAGTGCTTCTACAACCGCAAGCAGTACCTGGATGCGGTTCGCGAGTACCAGAAGTTTGTCGACCTCTACCCCGCTGACGCACAGACTCCCAGCGTCCGTCGAAGCCTCGAGACCAGCTACTACCTTGCCGGTCAGGAGGACTCCGCGGTGATGGACGACTTCCTGAAACGGTTCCCGCAGTCGGAACTGGCAGCCGAGGGGCAGTACAACAAGGGCAAACTGCTCTTCGACGCTGGCGCGTTTGTGCAGGCCATCGCCGAACTCCAGAAGGTAGTGGTCACTTCTCCCGGCCTGCCCATCGCTGCCGACGCGCAGCTTCTGAGCGCCGAAGCCTATGCGAGGATGATGAGCTGGCGCGAGGCCACGCAGGCATACCAGAAGTTCCTCGACTACTTCCCGCAGCACGAGCAGCGAGCCGGGGCCATCTTCAACCTGGCGACCGCTTACTTCAATTCCGGCGCGTACGAGCAGAGCCTGAGGCACTTTCGGACAGTCGTCGACTCGTTCCCTGCGTCGGAGTTTGCGGAGAGCGCCCGCAAGAACGCCGACATTTCGCGCAAGCGGCTCGGTGCCGCCGAGGGTGAAGGCGAAGACGCGGCCGAGCCCGGTGCCCCGGAGGCGCGGCCGCCGGACCCCGACGCAGACCCGGCCGCCCCGCTGCCGGCACCAAACAAAGGAGACAATCAGCCATGAAGATAATGGGCAAAGACCTTTTTCAGGTGATGCTCGACCCGGTCATGCTAGTGCTGCTTGCCGCGTCGGTTACTGCGCTTGCGCTGGTCATCGAACGCTTCATATACTTCCGCAGGAACCGCTGCAATACGGCTACCGGGGTGCGCGAACTGCGACGGCAACTCTCGTCCGGCGGCCTCTCCGCCGGTCTGCAATGGGCCCAGAACCAGAACAGCCCGATGGGCCGGATGTTCGTCCAACTGCTGGAGAACGCTACCCTCGACGCCGAGGAACTGGCCGACCTCAGCTACAGCCTCATCATCGACGAGCGCATCAAGTTCGAACACCTGCTCGGTGGCATGGGAACCCTTGCCAACGCTGCCACGCTGCTCGGACTGCTCGGCACCGTGACCGGACTCATCAACTCGTTCAACCAGATCAGCGTCACCAAGCAGGCCGGCCCGGACGTCGTCGCCGGCGGCATTGCGGTTGCCCTGCTGACAACCGCCTGGGGCCTGGGAATCGGCATACCGACGCTGTTCGCCTACAACTACTTCAACAAGAAGTCCAGCGACCTGGCGATGCAGCTTGAGGCCGCCGCGGACAGGGTCATAGTGATGCTGGGCCGTGCGCGTTCCAGGGCCGGCAGCAAAGCGGCTGAGACAGCGCCGGCGCCCGGGCCGCGACCGGCCGAGGACACGGGCTGGAGATTCTGAAATGCGCCGGCGGCACGAAGAACACCGGAGGAACGACGGCCTCATCGTCAACTCGCTGGTTGACATCGCCCTCGCGCTCGTCATCGGGTTCATGGTGGCGATGCCCATCTTCTTTGAGAACGGTATCTTCGTCTCCGCCCCGGGGGTGGCCCAGGCCGGTGGTGCTGTACCGTCCGGCTCGGATATCAAGGCCAACGTTTTCCTGGCCAACGACGGCCGGATCCTCCTCAACGAGATCACGGTCTCGGAGGACAGCCTGCGCGTGCTGCTTCCGCGCCTCCTTGACCGGAGTGTCGAGCGTCGGGTCGTCATCTCGAACGAGAATCTCGTGCTGTATGATGCCGTCGTCCGCGTGATGGACATGGCCAAGCAGACCGGGGCCAGTGACGTCGCCTGGCTCCGCACCAGGACTGCACCCTGAGCTTGAAAGCTGCCCCCAACCTCGACATTCTGCCGATGGCCTGTGTCGGCCTGATCCTGGTTCTGGTCATGATGATGATATCGCCCATGGTCGTCTCCCACACGCGCACGCCGGTCGACGTGCCTGAGGCCCACACCGGCCAGCGGGAGGTCCAGAATGACATCAGCATCATCCTGACAAAGACCGGGCAGTACCTGTTTGACGACGAACCGGTCGCGACGCTCGAGGAGGTTGGCAGCCTGGTCGCCGCCCAGGTCGCCCGCGACCCCTATGTACTGGTCGTGATCCGGGCCGACAAGCAGTGCTACGGCAACCAGGTGCTCGACGTCCTCTCTGCGGCAAAGAAGGCAGGTGCGGCGCGCATCGTCTGCGCTACGAAGAAACTGACGATCAAGAGCTAGCCATGCCCGACGGAATCGCGCTCCGTAACATCACCATCCCCGAGGATCGTCGGTCCCCGGTGATTTGGATTGCTATCATCCTCTCGGCAGTAGTTCACCTGGGGAGCATGTTCGGCTTTTCCAACCTGAAGCCGGCCGCGGTCAAACCCGGGGAAGACCTCATCCAGGTCAACGTCTATGACATCACACGTCGGCCTGAAGTCGCGAAAGTCATACCCAAACAAAAGATCGGGGGCGGCGACGCACCCGGACTCGTCGATGCCGCCTCGATGGGCTACACGCCGTCCGGAACCCCTGACGGCCCAACAATCGACCTGCGGGCCGCGCTCGACCGCGGCCCATCGCAGGCGAAGATCGATCTCAGCCGATACGAACTGGACCGTTCTGCCGGTACCATGGACCTCATCTACCTTGGTGGTAAGGGTAGTTCTCAGTCCACTGACGAGATTCTCTCCCAGCCGGCAATCGCCATGACCCGCGCGCCCGGTCGGGGCAGCGGGGACGGCCGCGGCGTCCCCGGCATACCTCAGCCCGCCGCGCAACTGACTATCGAACACCGCGAACTGGCGAAGCCCGCCGCTCGCAGCTTGCCGGCCAGCGCTGACCGGGACCTGCCCACGGTGGAAACCCCCGTCACCCGCGGAACGAACTTCACCGTCGCCGGGCCGATCTCCCAGCGCGAGATCACCAAGAAACTCGTACCGCGGTATCCGAAGTGGGCACTCGAGCGCCGCGTATGCGGCACCGCCGTGGTGCGGATCTGGGTCCAGCCCGACGGACAGGTCAAGGGTGTGCCCACTGTGGAGTCAAGTTCTGGCTACCCGGACCTGGACCGGGTCGTCGTGGACGCGCTGCGCGGATGGGAGTTCGCGGCGCTGGGACCCGATGTCAAGTCCGAGGACCAGTGGGGCGAAATCACATTCAGATTCGTCCTATCTTGAGGATATGACGCTACTCATTGTTGCCCTTCTCTTTTCCCAACCAACCCCGGCGTCGCCCAAGCCCGAGAGCACCGCTGCCCGGCCCGCGCCGAACGCCGACCAGCATGCGATCGGAGAGGAAGTGATCAAAGGCGAAACCGAAGTCAAGAT